>CAZSUM010000300.1:0-3514 GCA_964610015.1 uncultured Lentisphaeraceae bacterium | reverse complement strand
ACTCATAATCCTTTGGTCGCAGGTTCGAGTCCTGCTGGGCCCACCAATCTTTTTTATTTAATAGTGTGCCCGAGATGTCGCATGGTGAAAAGGGCAAAGAAGGGTGTTTAGGAAGAAACATGGCGCTCACGGAGAAGAAAACCGTTGCCGTGGGGATCAGCGGGGGTATTGATTCTGCTGTTTCTGTCTGGCTACTGAAAGAGCAGGGCTACCATGTGATTGGGCTGACCATGAGTATCTGGGATCCCCGGATGAAATTAGCGTCAGTCAGGCAGGGGGGGTGCTACGGCCCCGGTGAGGTCGAGGATATCGCTGCGGCTCGTGAGATCGCTGAACGTCTCCATATTCCCCATCACACACTCGCGTTAGCCGATGCGTATGAGCGCTGTGTTCTGAAGCCTTTTCGTAGTCAGTATCTGGCGGGATATACTCCGAATCCTTGTGCCTATTGCAATCCTGAGATGAAGTTTGGGGTCTTACCTGAGCAGGCGCGTGCATCCGGGTTGTCATTTGATTTTTTTGCGACAGGTCACTACGCACGGATTGTGCCTGCGGAGGAGAAGGGTCGGGTTTGTCTGCTGCGAGGTGTTGATCGTAAAAAGGATCAGTCCTATTTCCTCGCCCGTTTAAATCAAACGCAACTGTCGGGCATTCTTTTTCCGTTGGGGGATAAGACCAAAGACGAAGTACGCGAGATCGCTCGGACAGTCGGTCTGGGTCTTCTGACAGAGAAAAAAGAGAGTCAGGACTTCTTTGAAGGGGATGATATTGCGGTTTTATTTAATGGGGACGGAACCGTGCCGGGTCCAATTATGGATGAGGAGGGGCGCGTGTTGGGGCAACATCGCGGGATCATTCACTACACGGTTGGGCAACGTGACGGGTTGGGGATTGCCGTTGGGCATAAGGTTTATGTAAAAACCATTTGTGCGGAAAGCAATACATTGGTTGTCGCGCCGCGTGAAGGTGTGTTCGCTGGAGGGTGTCAGGTGTCAGATCTGCACTGGATCGCAGGAACACCGCCAGATCCAGCACGCGAAATCACGGTGCAGCTTCGTTATCGTCATCCGGGCGTTACGTCTCAACTTCGCTTGCTGGCGGATCACACGATTGAGTTAGACTTCGCAAAGCCACAGTTCGCAGTCACTCCGGGACAGATGGCGGTTTTGTATCACGGCGAAGAAGTCCTCGGTGGAGGGTGGATCACGCGAGGACGTTCAAACTAAAAAAGTGTTCGTGCGAGGATTGATTTCTACTGGGCTTGATTTTGTTTTGCGACGCCATGCCACTTGGGATAATCAGGAATCTCCACTGTATCCGAACTGATTCGTGCGCCTGTTTCGTCTTCAAGCAACAGGTAAGCAATGACCTGTTCGCCCTCAGCGGGCGCGGGGATCGTGGCCGAACAAATGTTCTTTTGCTGTGGTGCAGGACAGGCCTCCCACTTTGCCTCTTTGCTCTTGTCGAACTTGAATGTTGTGACGGGCATTCGCTTGACATAGAAAACGCTCTTGAGCAGCGGGGACGGCGTCTTGATCGCACAACTCAAAAGGATCTCTTGCCCGATAACCTCAGCCGTTGGCGCATTCGCGTCTGGAAACGTGGGGGCCGTACCCAGCAGGAAGTTAAAATATCGAGCGGGGATCATTTCATTGCCGACTTGACTGTGATTGTCATTGGGCAGCATCAGCAGGCGCTTTTCCGTCGGAATGTTGCGGTAGGTCTCAAGTACGAGCGGCATCTTGAAGAAGATATCATCTGTGCCCGATACCAACAAAACCGGGGCCTTGTAATCCGCTAGACCCAACTTCGGCTCAAAAACAGCCAGCCACGCATCCTGCTCAGGTTTTGGACAGAGAGAGAGGGGGGCCCAGTAGCCTCCGAAGTATCCCGGGAAATCGCGGATATAGCCACATCCATACTTCACTGCCGCGCCTTTAAATGCGGGCTCAACACTGAGCACTAGCAGAGAAAGATTGGCACCCGCTGACATGCCGGACAGAAAGAGCTGGGTGCTGTTCACCTCGGGGCGACTTTGCAGGAACAGCACGGAGCGCCTGACAAAACGGATGCCAGCCCCGATCCCGTCGGCTTCAACGGGTACGGCATGAAAATCGTGGCGAGGTTTCTTGCCGTTCGCGCCGACCTTGTCGGGTATCACGGTCACGGTTGTCATCTTGCCAGCCTCGTTGAATTCGGAATAGGGCGGTTGACGAGGCACTTTGCGCTTTTCTGCGGGACCGCACCAATCAATCGAGATGCAGGCAAAGCCGTTTGAGGCGTAGTAGATGGGTGGTTCAGCGTGGAGAACCTGTAATCCCGCGCCGTGAAGTTGCACGACACCGGGATAGCGTCCTTTTTTTTCAGGACGCGAATAAAACGCATGAATGCGCGACACCTGTCCGTTGAACTCGCCGCCGGAAAAGAAGAAATCTGTGGTGATCACGCCATTCGAGACTGTTTCAGAAACGATCTCTTGGTTGAGCGGGGCTTGTTTAAAATCCAGAACCCCAAACAGGATCTCGCGCGATTTTTCCGAAGGCTCTCCCCCGAACACGACCCCGCAGGCAAAGACAATCCCTGTGAAACAAATTCTGCGAAACGCTACCATTTTAGACCTCTTTTGTTCATGTATTCCTTGTGTCGTGCACGTGCCGTGCACCTCTGTGGACGTTTTTCAGGGTGCCGCCTGATAGAGCCACACATTGTCAATCTGGGGGAGGCTCCAGGCATCGCCTGAAAAAGAGAAGGTGTCTGACTCTGTTGGCCAGTTCTCCACCTGACTGGTCAGCGCTAGCTTGTTATCCAAATAAACTTTAATTAGTGGGGGTATGGCTTGAACTGTCACATGGCACCAGACATTGGGGCGTGTGCCCGGAACGCCCTTACTCTGTGCAAGCTTTTTGCCGTTACGGGTTATGGACACGCCACCTTGTGAGCAGCCAATTTGAATTCCGTCCGACTGTCCCACCACGTCTTGTGCACGGGTCAGTCGCATACCGGACGCGCAAGAGCCAGTCGCTTTTACGTCATATTCGACTCGGAACGGCATTGCGATTTTGCGGGCATACGTTAGGTACGAGTGCATCTGATTACCGGCTTGAATCACACCGTCGCAAAATTTGAATGGATGCCGATCCCAATTGTCGGGACCAAACCCCCAGTCTGTTCCTAGACGTGTACGGTCGAAATCATCCTCATACGCCAATTGCCAATTCACCCCATCTGCATTCGGGAGCGTTTGTCCCTGCGGGATGGCTGGGCGAGGCAATGGATTCAATGCCGCTACAGAGGCAAGTTCCGTGATCGGCACAAGCGCAACGTCATCCGCTTCGGCTGAATCCGCCATCCGTACCCGTGCTTCCAGTGTCCACTGCTCGTCAATGTTCGCCAGTTTCGCCATCAGAATATTATCGCCCGTCTGCAGGGTTCGTGAGAACTGCCGACCGTAATGGTTGGGTACGCGCCACGGTTGTCCGTTGAGCGAAGGCTCTAACACGTTGTGCCCACGCAC
>CAZSUM010000299.1:0-3525 GCA_964610015.1 uncultured Lentisphaeraceae bacterium | reverse complement strand
CTATCACACCTGCGCCGAGTGGACCACACTCATTCAGGAAGGCCGTGTCCGGATCAATCAATTGCCAGTTCTTTCCGAAACTCTTCTAGAACCCGGGAACAGTCTAACCTATGACGCATCATGCATTCGCGAGCCTCCGGTCAACAGCCAATACCGCATCATCCTAGATGATCCTCTGTTCCTCGCAATCGACAAACCCGGCAATCTGCCCTGCCATCCCGGTGGACGATATTTTAATCATACGCTCTGGGCCATGCTCAAAAAAGAACACGATCTTCCAGACCCAATTTTTGTCAATCGGCTTGACCGTGAAACATCCGGCATCGTTCTCGTAGCCCAAACACCACGAGCCGCCAAAACACTCTGTCAGCAATTTCGCGCCCATACGGTAACCAAGCGGTACACAGTTTTGGTTGAAGGCTGTTTTCCGCCGCAGATGCAAGCTCAGGGGTGGTTAGTTCAAGATACCCATTCAATGATTCGCAAAAAAAGAGCCTTCCTTCCGGCGGAAAACTCGGCAAGCCCTCCCCTTCCAACAGCCGAATGGTCTGAGACCTCTTTTGAACGAACAGCCCTGCACAATGGATTCAGCAGGGTTGAGGTGCAACCACACACCGGCCGACTTCATCAAATCCGAGCGACCCTCCTATCCCTTGGCTTCCCTGTTGTAGGAGATAAACTCTATGGCGTGGATGAAACGTTCTTTCTCAAATTCTGTCAGGACACGTTAACCGACGCTGATCGCGCCCTTCTACGGTTGCCACGTCAGGCGCTTCATGGCCACTCTCTCACGTTTTGTCACCCGCAGACGGGAATCCTCACGGAATTGACGGCTCCGTTACCACAGGATATGACAGCACTGATACCCCAACCCTCAGAAGTGCCCTTGCCAGACTGTTAAACGTTACGATAGATCCGCATAGGGACACCGAACTTGGCGCGTATCCAGAGTACGTAACGCTGGGGGTGTCAGCGCACAGGCGGGCCGAGCCACAGGACAGCGATCATGAAACCGACATCCCGTGGGACGAGCATCAGCAGAAGGCACCTGACCGGGAATAGCCTTCAGTCGTTTACCGCGTGTTGCAGCAGAAGGCATCGCCTCCAGCAGAGCGATCGCATAGGGATGCAGGGGCTTCGCAAAAAATGCTTTTGCCTCGGCTTGCTCAACAATCTGCCCTGCATACATAACCGCAATACGAGTCGCCATTTGCGACACCACGCCCATATCATGTGTGATCAGCAGTAACCCGGAATTGGCACGGTGAAGATTCCGCATAAGCCGCAACACCTGCGCCTGAATCGTAACATCCAGCGCAGTCGTGGGCTCATCCGCAATAATCAAATCCGGTTCCAACATCAAAGCCATGGCAATCATGATGCGTTGCTGCATCCCGCCGGAGAGTTCATGCGGATAGGCTTTGTAGCGAAGCACTGGATCAGGAATCCCGACTTTCTCCAACCAAGCGATTGCCAACTCGCGTACAGCCGCCTTGGAAAGATCGCGGTGCAACAGGATTGTTTCTTCCAATTGGTAACCAATACGATGTAGCGGTGAAAGGGCTGTCATCGCATCCTGAAAGATGATGCCAATCCGCGCGCCGCGCAATGTCCGCAATGAGTCAAGAGGCATGTCCAAGAGAGAGGCGTTATCGAACAACACGCGCCCCCCGGTCACACGTGCTGGCGGCATCGGCAATAAACGGGGAATACTCATGGCTGTTGCCGATTTTCCGCAACCAGACTCCCCTACCAACCCCAAAACCTCACCACGATCAAGCTGTAGCGACACCCCCTCTACCGCACGGGTGATTTTGCCATCGGTATCGAATTGGACTTCAAGATCTGAAATTTCAAGCAACATGCCTACTCCAACTTCATCTGCTGTCGAGGGTCGAATGCGTCACGCAAGCCCTCCCCAATCAACACGGCAAGTAACATTACAGTAAAGAGCGCCAAAGACGGAAAGAGAATTAACCACCAGGCCCAACGAAACTGCTGTGCCTGTTGCAGTAACTCGCCCCAACTGGGCGTTAGGGGCGGCAGACCAAACCCGAGAAAATCTAACGCCGCCAATGAACCGATTGCCCCGATCAAACTAAAGGGAAACAGCGTGATTAAAGGGGTCAATGCATTGGGCAGAATATGAGAAAAGATAATCCGTAAAGTGGAAAGTCCCTGACAACGTGCCGCATCCACAAACGTCCGTGAGCGCAACCTTAAAAACTCAGCCCGCATGTAGTAAGAGATCCCAATCCAGTTAAACAGACTGTAGCAAATCAGCAACAACCAGAAACTGCGTCCCAGCGAGGCACCGATGAAGATCATGACATAGAGAAAAGGCAGCGCACTCCAAATCTCCGTAAACCGCTGACCGAGAATATCAACCCATCCACCTAAAAATCCCTGAATCGCACCAATGATCACGCCAAGAAACATCGCCCAAACAGCCAACAAGATCCCAAAAATCATTGCGATACGCATGCCATAGAGAACACGAGCCAGCACATCACGTCCCGCAGCATCAATGCCCATCCAGTGTCCACGCACGGGTTGAAAAGGCCAAGAGACCTCCGTAAGCCCACTGATAACCTCGGCATGACGTGTTTTCCAAGCAATCTGACGTGTGGACGAATGTCCCGCAAAGGTTGCCACGATTTGCTCAATGATCGCCGGGCGAGCCGCTTCAGGGACACGTTCCCACGCACTTTGGGTGATCGGATAAGGCACCCCTTTTTCTGTTTGCCGGAAACGCAACTGAATCGGTAATTCCGGCTCGGCTAGTTGTCGAAACATCATACGAGGCCAAATAGTCTGCCTCGTACCGGCAGACACTGCAGGCAAGGTGACACGTGCCTGAAAATTCGTCTGCACGGCATGGGTGAGCACAAAATGCTCCTCGCCTACAGCTTTTCCGGTCAACCGCGCGTCAAGTGTGGCGCGCAGGACATCAGGAATCTGCCAGTGTTGCTCAAGCCGCTCACCGTTGATTTGCGAGACGCCTGGAAAAAAAGGTTCGCATCCTTCTGCCCGGATCACCCGTTGATCCGGTAGCAGATTAATCCTGCCTACATGCACTTCCGGCACCAGTGATACCTGAACGCTTCTGTAGCGACTCAGCGCAGAGGCATTGACGACATCACCGGGACTAAACGCTACGGGAGCCCAAACCACACGATTGGCCGGATTACTGGAAAACGTTGGTGAGGCCACAAACTCATGGTAGTTCACGCGGGTCGAATCAGCCTCTTCACCGATCAGTTCGTGCAACGTCAACGCTTGTACAAACGGCAGATAGTGTCGCCCCTCAACCCGCAGATAGAGCGGACGGCTATTGCAAAGCAATTCCGAGCATAAGCTCAATATAAATAAGCCAGCGAGGCCTATTAGTGAGTAACGCGCACGGCGCATGCGCATAAACTGTCGCACCCGCTTTTGCATCAGCGGCGATAACCGTATAGGAGAGAGGAGACTCATGTTTGACCAAAATGTACACGAGGATCAATCAACAGATAACAGAAGTCA
>CAZSUM010000298.1:0-3527 GCA_964610015.1 uncultured Lentisphaeraceae bacterium | reverse complement strand
TACGTTCTTTCATCCGCGCGTCACGTGTCAGACAGCCCGCCTTTTTAAGGGTATCACGCAGGTTGGCATCAGAAGCGACCAGCGCACGTGAAAGCCCGTGGCGAATGGCCCCAGACTGTCCGCTGATACCACCACCTTTAGCGGAGACAAGCACATCGTACTTACCTTCAAGACCTGTCAGCGCGAGGGGCTGCCCCAGATATTGTCGCAACGCTTCACTCGGGATATACTCCTCAATAGCGACATCGTTGACTAGCCATTTCCCATCACCTGGCACCAAACGCACACGCGCAACTGCGGTTTTCCGGCGTCCTGTGCCCGCTGCAATTTCTTTTGCCATCTTCAAAACCTTTTTCTCTTATCCGGACATTGTGCCGGCATGCTTCTGAACCTTAAAATGACGATGCAACAGGCATCTGTGCCTCGTGCGGATGATCCGGCCCACTATAAACTTTAATGCGGGTCATCATTTTACGGCTGATCGTGTTTTTGGGCAACATCCCCCAGACCGCTTCCATAATCACACGGTCAGGATGTTTTTCCAGCATCGTCCTAGCGGAGAAGCTTTTAAGGCCTCCACGCCAACCCGAATAACGCTGATACTCTTTCTGATCAAGCTTGCGGCCGGTCAGTCGGATTTTCTCCGCATTGACCACTATCACAAAGTCACCCATGTCCACACTTGGATCAAAGCTTGGGCGAGTTTTGCCGCGCAGGGTGTTGGCAATGTTAACAGCCAGCCGTCCCAACGGCTTGTTGGCCGCATCAACGACTTGCCAACTGCGGTTTGTACCGGGATCTTTCGGTTTGTACGTCTTCGTCATGATAAACCTGTTTTTTCCTTCTTCGCGAAAATTGGTTTCAAAGGTTACCCCATTCTGCGCAAGGTGTCAACGGTCATCTTGCCATTTTTTCTCTCAAACGAATTCGAAAGGAAGGGGGGCCCTTAAAAATACGGGGTGAACAGTTCTAAACACTCGGTCACATCGGGTGCGCATTAGACGTATTTAGCGTCCAATAGCAGTCGCAATTGCTTTGAGTTGCTTTATTTGAGCCTCATCAAAGGATCCGATGGGGGCCTTTGAATCGCTGTAGTTTGGGCCAATATCCAAGGTCACGCAGCCCCCTTGGGCAGTCACCTCTCGCGTCCAGGCAATCCACTTCTCATTGGGATAGCGTGTGTCGCGTTTCATCCAGCTTTTTCCCAGATAGGAGAGCACCTGCCACTGCGAACCATTCAGCCAGCGGCCTTCGCAGGTGTGTGTAAAGGGTTCATTCAGTTCACCAGCAACATAATCTTCCGCCACAGTCCACCGCTTGAGCCCCACACCGGGATTAAAAGAGACCACAGCTTTCGGGTTTCCATGTTTGACGGCCTCGGCATAGAGCAGAGAGATCTCATCATTAAAGCCTACCCACTGGTAGCCGCCATCAAACCACCACCCAGCTACAGCATCCTTGTAACGATCAGACCATTCACGAATAACCTCTGCCCACTTTTCTGCAAAGGCCCTGTCAATTTTGCGGTCACGATTCACAGGCTCGGATGGCAACCCAAACGCCTTCACAGCCCGCAGATCACGATTCGGTGTTTGACAAGGCAGATACAGCATCAACCGAATACCATGCGGCTTGAGCGCAGCAGCCAGTTCTTTCGGAAGATCACGGCGTGAACAGCGTTCGTTAGGCGTAAATCCGCCCATCCGCTCATACGTCGCATTGGGTGCATTCAGTTGCCCAGAGTTCTGACCTAATGTAAAAACAAAATACCGTACCCCTGACTCAACCAGTTGACGCGTGACAGCCTGCACATCAAAGACATCAATTAGATGCGCGTTCTCCACTGAGGGCAAAAAGTGTACAAAAGCTCCGATCTTCGCTTCATGCATCCAGTCTGTATCTGGATTCTTCTCCCCTGCCAAAACCGCTCCCACCCCCATTATCAGAACCGCGCTTCCCACGCATACTCTTTTCAACATATCCTCTCCTTTGTTCCCAGCGACAGATTGCCACCTTTAGTGCGACGCACATTGTTAGCAACTGAAGCATCTTATAAAAATGGAAGCCTCACCCACCCTGCGAGGAGGGTATAGGGTGTTACGCGTGGGTTGAGGGCAACACGCTTACTATGCTCTCCAAGGACGCTTGCGCTGAATATCCTTATCCAGAATTGTGTTCACAAGATTCACATTATCGACCAACTGAAAATCGTACATACCGACACAGATAAAATCGGCACCGTTGTTAAAGGCATACTTGAATCCCTCCTTAGGATGAATAGCTCCAGCGGCGAGGATTTTAAATGCAATCCAAGGTTGTGGGAGCGTTTCCATAAAGGCGATTGTTTCCTCTGGATCGACACACCAGACATTATCTTTTTTAGAGAATCCCTCTTCAGGTCGAGCAGACCAATATTTTGTATGATGAAGTGTCTTCATCCAAAAGTCGGGAACAATGTCATGCTCAACGCAGAACTTAACTGTTTCAAGTTTATGCGCGCCAACCCCGACCGGCACCCCTAATTTACGCATCTCAGTCAAGGCGTTCTGAAACGCTTTATAGTCACCCTTCTGTGCCCATACATCGGAGCCGAATCCGTGACAATAAACCGCCGAGGCTCCATTTTCAACAGAGACCTGTGCCCCACGCACAATCCCCTCGTGATGCCCGCAATCGGAAATAAACTGAATCTTACCTCCCTCTTTCTTCCAGTAGTCATTGATCACTCTCATGAGAGCCGGATTCGTAAGAATGGTGTTCATCCCGCACTGTTCTGCCATCTTAAAGGTACGAAATACACGCCAATCATCATGATAGGCCTTGACCAGCTTATCGACATACAAAAGATCACGTGCATGCGCCCAACCCCCAATCAGGTTGCCGCCCAAGAACATACGACTCAACTTAAGATCACCGATTTTGCCATATTTATCGATCGGCTTCTTAAGGTCCTTGGTATCCGCAAAGCTAAACGATTTAACCGTGGCACTGGTTACTGCATCCGTTTGCTCAACGAGATTCTTTCGTTCCCATACCGGACCATGCTTGTGAAAGAACGCATAGCCAAAGGCCCCGATGACGGGCAGGGAACTTAGACTCATTAACAGCTCACGACGACCAGGAGAAACCACAGGCCCATTGACCTCTGCCACCGCACGTTTATGCGCATAAGCACGTTTAAATAAGCCGATAAGCGAACTGCCAAGATCGTACGACGGAAGCACCATGACAACCAGCAGAGCGATGGCTTCAATTACGTTGCGGTCAATTAAAAGATAGTGCCCCTCAGAGGAGGCCGCACTAAAAGGGGGCTGTGCAATATAATAGAAGGCCAGCATCAGTATGCCAAAAAAAGCCGCTGGCCGGATCATCACCCCAAGGAGGAGCGCAAAACCGATCAACATCAGGCCCCACATATTCAGCTGGTCACAGAGTTGCAGCAACCACGGTGTTTCAGCAATGTGATGGAAGATCGGCGCGGCAAACCAACGACTCATACGCAGATATCCCACCGCCGACCACCCTCC
>CAZSUM010000297.1:0-3544 GCA_964610015.1 uncultured Lentisphaeraceae bacterium | reverse complement strand
AGCAGAGAGCCCATCGGATTAAAGGCCTGAGCTAGATTCAGCCGACGTGTGGCAGTTTCTGGCGCTCCCATGGAAAGAATATACGGGTTGGCCGTTGTTTCTAGAAAAGCCAGCCCGAAGGTCAAAATATACAGGGATACTGGGAACCAGAAAAAATTCTCAGTAATGGCAGCTGGAAGAAAGAGCAAGGCGCCGAATGAGTAGAGTGCCAATCCAACGAGAAGTCCTGATTTATAGGAGTATTTTCGAATAAAGAGCGCTGCGGGTATCGCCATGGTGGCATATCCACCATAGAAGGCAAACTGAACCAAAGAGCTCTGGGTGTTGCTGATCTCAATAAAGACGGCCTTGAATGCTGCCACCATAGGATTGGTGATATCATTGGCAAAGCCCCAGAGTGCAAACAGACTTGTTGTGAGCACGAAAGGGAGAATTAAATGCGCCGGCACCACACGATGTGAGCCGGATGAAGCCTGAATATCTGCCATAAAAGAGTTTCCTTTTAGATCGATTCAACTTTGAAGCTTTGTACTTTACGGTATTTCGCGTCTGAAATAAACTTCAATTTCAAAAAGCCTCATGCTACGATCAAAATATTAAATACATGAGGGTTTTTAAGATGCGATATGCAAAACAAATGCAAGTTAATGGGTTTGGTGAAACGACGCAACGCGCACTGGCTGCGGCTACAGTTGCAATTATTGGGTGTGGGGGGCTTGGAACTTGGCAGGCGGAACTTCTGGTTCGCATGGGTGTGGGGCGCATCTTAATTGCAGATGATGATCGGGTGACGCTGGGTAACCTTCATCGGCAAATACTTTTTACCGAACAGGATGCGCAAGAAAAGGTGCTAAAGGTTGAGGCAGCGTTGGCACGGTTGACTCGTCTCAATCGGAATGTCCAGATTGAGGTGTTCAGGGAACGAATCACGCGCGTGAATATCGATCAGTTTGCAAGGCCGGCCAACCTACTTTTGGATGCGACAGATCATACACCCACGCGATTTTTGATTAACGACTACGCGGTATCCCATCAAGTTCCTTGGGTTTAGGCGGGGCAAACGGGTTTGATTCTTCCGGTCGTGCCATTGAGAGGTCCCTGTTTACGATGTCTCTACCCCGTCATGCCGCAACCAGAAGAGGTGGTGGATTGCCAAGTCGAAGGAATCTTGCCGATGACTGTGGCCAGTGTCGCGTCTTGTCAGATTGCTCAAGCAGTTCGTATTCTGAATGGGTCTTGTGACGGAGGAATTCTGATCCGATTAAATGCGTGGGAGCCCCAGATGCGTCTTGTGCGGGTCTCGCAATCGCCAGAGTGTTCTTGTTGCGTAAAACGATGCTTTGAATCGCTCACTGTGTGATATGCTTTCTGGTACAAAAAAGCAGTGTTATTCATAAAGCTGGGGTTTGTCATACACTGAATCGTTTGCTACAGTTGCAGGAAATTGATTTGGGGGGGTATTTTCCAATCTATGAGTGCGTTAGATGAAGAAGTTATACCGCAGGCGGATATGGCGCATATTGACCCATTGGCGCTAGCACATCAGCGTCCGGAATGGAGCGCGTCGCAGCCTTTGACGCGGGTACAGCGTGCCCTTTTGTTGCTGTTATTGGCGATGCTGGGACTCTTTGCCGTTGTCTGGCCCTTACAAACGGCTCAGACTGCGATTGCGGTCTGCACGGGTTTTTATGTTGTGGTCACGCTCTACAAGTTCGTTGTGATTCGCGCATCGCTATCACCTTCAGCCATCTTGCGCTTTTCCCCTGAACAGATCCTTGAGCGAAATGTCCGAGAGTGGCCAATTTTCTCACTTTTGATCCCTATGTACAAAGAGCCTGAGACGTTGCGTCAGATGGTTCAAGCGCTTAAAGATCTGGAGTATCCGCAAGACAAGAAAGATGTGCAGTTTTTGCTTGAGGCTGACGATGCCATTACGCTGGCTGTTGCACGCGCGATGCAAATGCCATCAGGGTTTCGGGTTACGGTTGTTCCTGAATCTTTTCCACGGACAAAACCCAAGGCTTGCAATGTAGGGTTGTCTTTGGCAAAAGGCAAGTATCTGGTGATCTATGATGCCGAAGACCTCCCAGAGAAGGATCAACTCAAAAATGCGGTATTGGCATTTGAGCATTCCCCAAAAAAAGTGGTCTGTATCCAGTCAAGGCTCAACTATTACAATCCGCGTCAGAATATCTTGACGCGCTGGTTTACCGCGGAATACTCGGCATGGTTTGATTTACAACTCCCTGGTTTAGCAGCTCTAGGTGCTGTGATTCCACTCGGAGGCACGTCAAATCACTTTAAGACCAACGTTTTGAAGGAGTTGTTGGGTTGGGATGCGTACAATGTGACAGAGGATTGCGATTTGGGGGTACGTCTGGCTCGAGCGGGTTATGCCACAAGGATGTTAGAAACAACAACCTGGGAAGAGGCCTGTAGTCGCCCTCAGTTCTGGATTAAACAACGGACACGCTGGCAGAAGGGCTATATTCAGACTTGGTTTGTTCATATGCGCCGTCCCTTTTTGCTACTGCGAGAGTTGGGCCCGATCAATTTTCTTCACTATCAGTTACTCATTGGGGGGGTCACCTTCTCGGTATTGGTCAATCCTGTGTTCTGGCTGATGGCGTTGGTTTGGTTTATTTTTCGTCCTGATGGTGTGACACAGCTATTCCCTGGACCGGTCTTTGCTGCTGGCGCATTTTGTCTGTTTCTGGGAAATTTTGTGTTCATTTACGTCAATCTGCTTGGGCTCTGCAAGCGGCGTTATGATAGCCTCATGTGGTGGGCATTACTTACGCCTTTTTATTGGATGATGATGAGTTATAGTGGGTGGCGAGCTGTTATTCAGTTTTTTAGAGATCCTTTTGTGTGGGAAAAAACACAGCATGGTTTAACCGAACCCTGCTCGGCGATTCCGAATAAAAACTAATCGTGATGCAGGGGAGTATAAGGAAACGAGATGCAGGGTGGAAAAATAGAGACCAGCATGACCAGTGACCGGAAAGCCTATCGGTTGACGCGGTTTGTGACAGGCGGGGTGACTCCATTTCTATTGGGCATCATTGTGCTGATTGTGATGAGTTTACGACACGACGCATGGGAACCCTGTACGCAGGAGGCGGGGATCTGTCGTGAGTTGATTGCGGGGACAACGGTGGGACGTCAAGCACTCGTGGGATCGTGTTGGGTCGCGCCTTTACCCGTGCTTTTTTATCTTCCCTTTGCCTGGTTGTTCCGTGAGCCGTTCGCTGGTCACGCGGCATTTTTCACAGCTTGTTTTTTGGTCTTCTGGTCAGTTCGCGAGGCCATTAAGGCGACGCACCCTTCTCTCTGGCGGATTCTTCTCGTACAGTGTGCCTTGGCCTCAATGGCATTGCTACCTGCGGGGCCATGTTTTTCGTGCTTGCCAAGTGTCTTAATGATGGCGTTGATGATATTAGCTGGAGCTGCGCTGTCGGATTGGGCATCACTGAGACGGATTCGAGATGTGGTTGCTGTCGGAGTGTCTGGCGCTGGATTAGTTCTTTGCGGCTTCTGTACC
>CAZSUM010000296.1:0-3583 GCA_964610015.1 uncultured Lentisphaeraceae bacterium | reverse complement strand
AGATGGCCTCAAAGCAGGCTCGATCTTGCGGGTTAATCGCCAATACATAACGCTATTGCGCTTCGCAACACCAGATCTCCATGGGGCTCATCGAAGATTCTTCGTTGTGAACAGCACGCAAATCAAAGGTTGCCCCCGTCTTATCAACCAGCTCAGGACAGCCGTTGGAAAGTCCTCCCGCGCCTATATCATGAATACTCAGAATTGGATTTTTCTGACCAAGTGCCACACAGGCATCGATGACCTCCTGACAACGCCGTTCCATCTCTGCGTTACCACGTTGCACTGAATTAAAATCTAACGCTTCATCATTGCTTCCTGAAACCATTGACGACGCTGCCCCACCCCCCAGACCAATTCGCATCGCCGGACCGCCCAATTGCAAAATCAGAGCTCCAGGGGGAACCTCCTGTTTATGAACCTGACAGCGACGGATATTACCCATGCCCCCTGCCAGCATAATGGGCTTGTGATACCCACGATAACGCCCCGCAACCTCTTCTTCATAGGTCCGGAAAAAACCACAGAGTTGAGGACGGCCAAACTCATTACCAAAAGCGGCACCACCAATCGGGCCCTCCAACATGATGGCCAGCGGAGAGGCAAGTCGCCGAGGGAACTCGGCAACACATTTCTCCCACGGCATCTCAAAACCGGGAATGTGTAGATTCGACACCATAAAACCAGCGATCCCCGCTTTGGTTTTTGAGCCACGTCCGGTCGCAGCTTCATCGCGAATCTCACCACCAACTCCCGTTGCCGCACCGGGATAAGGAGAGATTGCGGTCGGGTGATTATGCGTTTCCACCTTCATCAAAATGTCAATCTGATCTTCTTCAAAGCCGTAGGCTCGTGTTTCTGGATTAATGCCGAACCCGACAGTGCGAACACCCTCCATCACGCCCGAATTATCGGAATACGCTACAAGGGTTCCTTCAGGATGCGTCGCATGCGTATGCTTAATCATCTTGAAAAGCGTGTGCGGTTTCTGGTCGCCATCAATTCGCCATTCTGCATTAAAAATTTTGTGGCGGCAGTGTTCCGAGTTCACCTGCCCGAACATCACCAGTTCTGTATCAGTCGGATTACGCTTCGCCTGCGTATAACTCTCGTAGAGATAATCCATCTCCTCTTGACTGAGCGCAAGGCCCATCAAACGATTGGCCTCTTCGAGGGCTGCAATCCCCTGCCCAAGAACATCAAACGATTGACCCGATGACGGTGGACGATGCTCAAAGAGATCATCCAGCGTGAGATACACTCCCTCGGTCATCCGGTCATGCAATAGATTGAGCGCCGATTGCACCTCCTCAAGCGTGAGAGCCATCCCTTGCTGCTTAATTTGATAGTGAATACCCCGTTCAACCCGTACAACTTGAGTCAACCCGCAATTCCTGAAAATATCAGTAGCTTTGGATGACCATGGCGAGATCGTTCCCTTGCGTGGTGTTACAAAGAACCCCCCTGAAGGGTGCGAGGCCTGCTCAGCGCCCAACAACGCGCAGGCTCGATTTAAGGTCTCGTTCTTAAGTGATTCGTGCACTTCCAATAAATAAATAAATCGGGCTTCAAGCTCTACCTTCTCAGAGGTCTTTAGAAGCACACGCAGATGTTCAATCAGCGCATCCAAACGAAATTGCGAAAAAGCCGCAGCACCTTGCAATATGAACGGGGTCATCGTCATTCATTCCTTTATGGTGTTAGGTAGATGTGAGGGTAACAAAGCCCACAGCCACATTCAAGCTGCCAAGGCTATGAATCTTTTCCGTGGGTCTCTTTCACAGTTATAATTTTTAGAGCTATACCCCCTACTTTTTAACCTCTCCAAATTCCGCAGGAAGTGATCCCGCTAAGGGAGTTTTTTATATTCATGACGGTCACGACCCAAGCGAACCTTCTGGACCTATCCCACCACACGGTACAGCACTGTCCATCATCTATTAAAGACGAACCCCTTATCAACTTTCGGTGTCCGTAACGATGTGCCAGGCAAGTTGTTAATCCATGTACCCATGACTTTACTTATAAGAAGAATCGTTTATGATAATGATATTTATCTGCTTGAAAGAAACCTAAAGCCCAGAGGAGGAGACGGTATGAATAAGATACTATTGTTATGGGGATTGACCGTATTGACAACGGGGTGCCTCTCCGCAAAAACAATTGGATTCTGGCGCTTGGAAAATGATGAGGCAGGCAAGATTGCTTCAACCGTGCCCTCCAGTGTCAATGCCGAGACAATGACGGGCACTGCTGGCGTCTATGAAAAAGGTGATGCGCCACGCTTTGATGCAGAGGTGCCCTGCAAAGAAATTTGGGACGGTGCTTCGTGCGGTGCGATCCTTCCTGAAAACAAGCGCTCGCTGCGCTTTTCATCGAATTTCAAAAGTGAGTCTTTAACTCCGTGCGGGGGTGAAGTTGTCTTTTCTGGAAAACAACCTACCATCCAACCACTCAGTTTTACATTTCAAACATACATTAAATTAAATCAGCCACAAGCGCATTTTGCGTTAATTGCCAGCAAGCGGCGCAATGGACAAGAGGGGTCTACGTGGTCTCTGGTTCTAACACCTTCAGGTCACTTAAGTACGCGTTTCGATACGCAACAGGGAACAGCCGGTAGCGGCACCGGATTTAATCAGTGTTTCTCAACATCGATCAATCTGTGTGACCAGAAGTGGCATCACGTGGCATTGACCTTTGATAACAAAACGAAAAACGTCCATATTTATTGTGACTATATCGAGGTTGGCAAAGGCACAACCTACGATTCCCTAGTCTATGACGATGGCATCCTGACCATCGGACGTGGCTTGGATGGCTGGATCGACGAGGTTCAACTGACTGACGAAGTCTTGCATCCTGAACAGTTTTTACGTACGACACGCTTCTTTTCCGACATGCTCAAGCCTCAATACCCTGTCGCAATGCTTGATCAAACTCAAACACGCGTACAGTCACCTTTAAGCCCGGATTTGAAAAAACTAGGCACCATGATTCCGAAACCTGTTCCGGATATCGAAACCAGTCAGTGGTCACTAGGGTGTGAGACACTGGATCGTAGTCTGACCGATTGGGATGCCTACCGTGACTACCTCGTGCCTCTGGGAATCAAACGCATTAGACTACAGGGGGGATGGAACCGGATAGAGAAAGAGAAGGGCGTATATGATTTTAGCTGGTTAGATCACATTGTGGATGATGCCATCAGCCTCGGATTGGAGGTCTGTCTTGAAACCTCCTATAACTGTAAACTCTATGAGCCTAAAGGTGCGTTGGGTCCCGGCGGACAACTTCCTTCCGGTGAAGAGGCTTTGGCAGCTTGGGATCGCTGGGTCGAAGCTATGGCGAAACACTATACGCCAAAAGGCGTGACGGAATGGATGATGTACAATGAGCCGAATTTACGCCGTGACTTCAACACCCCCGAACGTATTGTAGAGAACAATATTCGGACAGCTGAAATCATCAAACGAGTTAACCCAAAAGCCAAGATTGGGGCCTTTGTCCTTGCAGGAATCAATGTTGAATCCATTGAAGCCATGCTTAAAATGATCAAGGATCAAGGTAAACTAGATCTCTT
>CAZSUM010000295.1:0-3614 GCA_964610015.1 uncultured Lentisphaeraceae bacterium | reverse complement strand
CCTTCGCAACGGTTCACACCTATGTGTTGCGAATCTACAAAAAGCTTCACGTGCGATCCAAAAATGCCGCGGTAGCACGTTGGCTTGGTTATCAGCCAGGCGAATAAAGAAATCGAGCATTATGTTGAAAAAATCATGTTTGGTCGGACGACGAGAGTTTATACGCCTAGCTCAAGCAGGCATGGCGACCTTGCCAATTCTCCCCTTGCATGCTCAGACGCAGGCTAAACCCTCTGCGCTAGCGAATCCAGCCTCCCTTCGAACGTACACACGCAAGATTAAACTCGGCTTGGTCGGATGCGGCGGCCGCGGCTCGTGGATCTGCAACCTGTTTAACGCCAACGGAGGGTTTTCTTTTACGGCCGTCGCCGATTATTTTCCGGAACGTGCCGCCCGAACTGGCACACATCTGGGTGTTTCTTCAACCCACTGTTTTTCCGGCCTAGATGGTTATCGGCGACTGGCAGAGTCTGGTGTTGAAGCCGTTGTACTACAGACGCCCCCCTACTTCTTTCCACAACATGCCACTGCTGCGCTGGAAGCGGGTCTCCACATTTACATGGCTAAACCGATTGCCATTGACATTCCCGGAACCCAAACGATCCGAAAACTCGCAACCCTCGCAACAGCAAAAAAAATAGTATTCCAAGCTGATTACCAGTTACCGCGAGATCCAGTTAATCAGGAAGTGGCCAAGCGCATTCGAGCAGGGGCCCTCGGCAAACTCCAAACCATCTTCTCGTCTGGATGGGCTGGCGGGAACGGGTATCAGGATCCACCCCTGGAACAAACCATCGCCAACCGTCTAAAAGATCTGGTCTGGTGTAATGATGTTGCGCTGGGGGGCGATTACATTGTGCATTACGACATCCATATTTTAGATGCCATTGTCTGGGCCCTCGGCAAATTGCCTGTTGCAGCCATGGGAGCTTCTGCGGCGTTTCGTCCCTCTTCGCATGGTGATGCGTGCGACTCCAGCACCATCATCTATCTCTTTGATGACGGCACAATCTGGTGTCACCAAGGGATACTCGGCGCCTATCACGACTGGCTCAAAGCTGGACGTTTGACCGCCTCCCTGCAGGGCACGCAAGGTGCAGCCTGTCTTTCTTATGCTGGAAAGGCGTATGTCCGCGGCGGACCTCGTCACTTCAGTGGCGGCATCCCCAATCCCGAAGCCAATGTACGAACAAATATCGATGATTTTCGTGACGCTATTGAGGCAGAAGACTACACCAATCAGCAAGTGTTACGAGCTGTCGACAGCAACCTCGTTGCCATCCTCGGACGCGAAGCAGCCTTGCGTCGTACACGTGTCGAGTTGGATGACTTGCTAAACACCTCGCAATCTCTACAACCAGATCTGAGTGGATTGCGCCTTTCATTTTAAAGGTTCGACGCAGATCGCATCTCTGATGCTCAATCGGCTTCAGTATAATCGCCCGTAAGGGTGAACACGGCCTTCCCCTTAATATCGCGCGAGGAGGCACCAATCTCAACTGCGTATTTGCCCGCGTCCGCACGAAAGTTTTTAGCAGTGACATCAAAGTAGGTGAGATCCATCGGCTTCACCGCAAGGGTCACAATCTGACTTTCGCCTGGCTGCAGGCTGACTTTTGTAAAGTTTTTGAGGGCACGAACCTCACGCACGACCTTCGGTGCCTCGGCAAGATCACGCACGTAGAGTTGAACGATCTCCTTGCCTGCACGTTTACCGGTATTGGTGACTTTGACGGAAACCGTGAGCGTGCCATCCGGCGCAAGCGTTTTGGCCGAAGCACGAACCTTCCCATACTTGAAGGTGGTGTAGGAAAGTCCGTAGCCAAACGGGAACATAGGCGCAATCTTCTTCTTGTCGTACCAGCGGTAACCAACAAAGATGCCTTCCGTATAGAGGCTGTTTGTGCCGTTATACGCTTGGGGAGAGGTTGCGGCTGGCGTGTCCGCCAACAGGAAGGGACACGTGTGAGGCAACTTGCCCGAGGGGTTAACATCGCCAAAGATAATCGCAGCCAAAGCATTGCCACCCTCCATGCCAGCATAGCCATACTGAATAAGCGTGGCCGCTTGACTAACCCACGGCATTTCCATAGGAGAACCAGAGTGGTTTACGATCACAGCCTTAGGCGCCCAAGCGAGTACTTTGGCAATGGCTTCGTCGTGACCTGGGGGCAAGAGCATATTCGGACGGTCCGCACCCTCGCACTCCAGCGCGCGGCCATGTCCGTGCCCAGTCCCTGTCAGAACGATCACAGCGTCAGCCTTGCAGACCACAGACTCCATCTCGGAGAGTGAGAGGCCTTTCTCGGATGGCAGGAGCCACCCCATAAAACAGGTCGATTCGCTCACGCCAGCGGCGTACTCAACCGTAACGACGATTTCCTGCTTGGCGGTTAAGGCGATCTCCCCGTAGCCTGTGGCTGTCGGAAACTGACACGTCCAGTTGTCCATCACAAGGGTGCCGTCCACAAAAATACGCGTACCAGCCTTGGCATTGGCGCGGGCCCCGAAGACATAGGTACCCGTCTCAGGCGCGACGACCTTGGCTTCCCAGCGGACAGAGAAGTTGTTGGGCTGAACCTCCTTAACCGGGGCGTTCATCTTCCAGTCCACATTCAAGGCACGTTGAAATCCAACAGCAGCAGGCGAGCCGGCAAGCTCCTTGTTCGCAAAGTAGCAGACCTTCCAAGCACGGACCGTCATCCCCTGATCCTTAACCGCCGTGTCGAAGGTGTTAATGACGCTTTCAGGAAAAAGAGAGATCTTGGCATTCTGGTCGTCCAACGTCAGCGGCATGTAGATAACGTCGACCTTGTTGCCTAGGCGGTTCGTTATGCCTTCCAACGGAACCACCTCGTAGGGGGGCTTTCCCTCGGCACTCCAGCCACCGTTACAATGCTTGGCGATCGCGCCCTGACCCATAACAACCACGCGCTTGACGCCATTCGGATCGAGCGGCAGGACGTCTTTGTCGTTCTTGAGCAGAACAATACCTTCTTCAGCCACGCGGCGAGCAAGCGCCTGATGCTCCTTGGTATTGATGCAGCCCGCATCGCGGGTACGTCCGTCGAGAAAGCCGATCTTAGCCATCACATACAGCGTGTGTAGCGCCATCTCATTGATATGCGCCTCGGTGATCTTGCCTTCTTTCAGGGCCTTCAGTAGCGGCTCAGCCTTAAAGATGCGAATCTGGTTGCCCGCATTCATCTCAATATCGGTACCCCCCAAGACGCCCTTAACGGTTTCATGCACGCTACCCCAATCCGTCACCACAAGCCCTTTGAACCCCCAAGCTTTGCGCAGGATCTCGCGATTGAGATATGCGTTCTGACTACAGAACTCGGCCTCACAAACACCCGGAACGGCGAGCTTGTTGTAGGCGTTCATCACGGCTAGCACACCAGCGTCTTTAATGGCAGCGCGAAAAATCGGCAAGTAGATCTCATGTAGCGTTCGCTCGTCAATGGTGGTAATCACCGAGTTGCGGTTCCACTCTTGACTGTTCGCCGCGAAGTGTTTGACACAAGCAGAGGCATCGTGAGACTGAACAGCCTTGATGTATTCAACCACCAACGCAGCCCCCAGCGCGGGGTCCTCGGTCAGATACTCAAAGT
>CAZSUM010000294.1:0-3623 GCA_964610015.1 uncultured Lentisphaeraceae bacterium | reverse complement strand
ATGCCGACTGGTATCCCACTGTGCGTGAAGATGGGCAGATTATGTTCTTGCGTTGGGAATACACTGACATCATGCACTACTACTCACGTATCATGATGACCATGAATCCAGATGGTAGCAACCAACGTGCGATTTATGGATCACAGAGTTTGTGGCCCAACACCATGTTTTATGCACGCCCGATTCCCAATGCACCCGGCCAATTTGTGGCCGTGGTCACAGGGCATCACGGTACGGGATCTTCTGGGAAACTGACGATTTTCGATACCAATAAAGGGTATGCGCATGCAGATGGTGTGGTGCAGCACATTCCGGGATATGGCAAGAAAGTGACGCATGTGACCGTTGATCAGCTCTATCCGATTGTTAAAAAAGAACTCCTCGTGCAGTTTCCTGACTTACAAAATGTTGTGGATGATCTGATCAAGAAAAACATGCCTGATGAGTCGCAAAAGGATAAAGATTACCACGATTTAAATAATGATTTCTTCAACAAGTGTTATCCGCATTTGCGTGAAGTCTACCCAGAGATGGCTTTGGATCTCGATGCGCTGGTGAATTCCGTTTATCCGCAGTTCCTGCAACCCTATCCGCTGTCAGCTCAGTATTATCTCGTGGTTGCAAAACTGACGGGGTCGGCACCTTGGAAGCTTTATCTGGTCGATACGTTTGACAATTTCGTTTTACTGCAGCCCGAAAATATGGGCCAGTATAAACACATGCTTGATCCCTATCCGGTGCGTAAACGGATCCGTCCTCCTGTGATCCCCGACAAGATCAATCTGCAAGATAAAGAGGCTGTTTGCTATGTGCAGAACGTCTATCGTGGGCCTGGATTGAAGGATGTTCCTGAAGGGACGGTTGACGCACTTCGTATCTTCACCTATGCCTATGGGTATTACAAAATCGGCAGTCATGATCATATTGGTGTTGAGAGTGGCTGGGATATTAAGCGGTTGCTGGGAACTGTCAAAGTCGAAAAGGATGGTTCAGCGATGTTCCGTATTCCTGCGAATACGACGATTTCACTTCAACCGTTGGATAAAGATGGCCGTGCGATTCAGCTCTTCCGGAGTTGGTTGGTCGCAATGCCGGGCGAGAAGCTCTCTTGTATTGGCTGTCATGAACCGCCGACAGAGCCTCCTGTAACCAGTAAGACCATTGCTTCTGGTGAGCCGCCACAAGTGATCCAGCCTTGGCGTGCACAGGTGGATGGTTTTGCCTTTGATATTGAAGTCCAACCGATTCCGTGCTTCAAAGGACCGAAAGCTGGCGAGAAGAACCCTCGTCGCTACAGTGAAGCATACTATGCCTTTCATAAATATTTCCGTCGTCCAGGCCCGGAGAGTGCTGGAACGATGAACATTCCTTATGAGTTCCATGCTTCGACATCGGAAGGCGTCCAGTTGATCGAAAAGGGGCATTACGGGGTTAAGTTGGATAAGGAGTCATGGGATCGGCTCTACACGTGGGTTGACCTGAATGTGCCTTATTTTGGCAGTTGGACAACAGCGTATGAATCCAACGAGAGCCGTCATACATGGACAACCAAAATTTCAGCCTATGCGGCCTCGTTGCGTGCGAAGTATGCCAATGTGCAGGACAACTGGGAGTCGATTCCGGAAAAGCCCTATCCGGTTAAGGTGACGACTGAAAAGGGTGAGGAACGGAAGCCGCCGGTGTCTGTTTCAGTTCCGAACTGGCCCTTTACCGCAGAAGTTGCTCGTCAAATGCAGCAGAAGGCGGGGAATGAAAAACGCGTAGTGGATCTTGGAGATGGTCAGAAGATTACGTTTGTGCGGATTCCGGCCGGTGAGTTTGTGATGGGCAGTGACGAGGAAACGCCTTGGGAGCAACCTCGGCATCGTGTGAAGATTGATCGGGCGTTCTGGATGTCTGAGGCTGAGGTCAACAATGCAGCCTATTTCGCATTTAAACCAGATCACAACGCGGGTGTTTATGATCAACAGTGGAAAGATCACGTGCGCCTCGGTTACTATGCGAACTACGCGGAGCAACCTGCGGTGCGGGTCAGTTGGCAACATGCAGTTGCTTTCTGCGACTGGGCCAGCAAGAAAACCGGAGCTAAACTGGTGTTGCCGAGTGAGGCGCAGTGGGAGTGGGCTTGTCGTGCCGGCAGTGAGAAGGCGATGTTCTTCGGCGATAAGGCAAGCGACTTCAGTCCTTATGCTAACCTTGCTGACAAATCCATCCAAAAGTTTGCAGTCAATGGCGTGAATCCTGTTTTCAGATCAAATTTGGTTGGGAATGCCAGTTTTGACTTTGTGCCACGGGATGACCGCTTCGATGACAAGCTCTTCCTCGTCACGGGAACTAAACAGTACAAACCCAATAATTGGGGGTTGTATGATATGCACGGTAATGTCGCTGAGTGGACGCGTAGTGATTATGTGCGCTACTCCGCTGAGGCAGCTAAGCGTGTCTCTGCCGATTCGAAGAAAGTGGTACGTGGGGGTTCCTTCTTTGATCGTCCCTACCGTGCATCCGCCAGTTACCGTTTGGGGTATGAGCCTTGGCAGGGTGTGTTTAACGTTGGGTTCCGCCTTGTGATTGAAGACTAGGGGATGGGAAGGTTTTGTGATGTGTCGGATGCGTAGAGGGAGACGGGGATATTTACTGACTATGGTGCTGGCCTGTGTTGCAATAGCGGCAGAGGCGTCACCGAGGTATCTTGCCCCCGGAGCGTTGGTTGCTGGTAAGGGGGGGCAGCAGATCTTTATCAGTTGTGAAGAGGCGGGGTGTATTGAGGTCTTCAACACGGAACGTGAGACGGTCACCGCCCGGTACGATGTGCCGGGTGTGAACCGACTGGCGTTGGCACCCTCCTCAGACCGATTGTATGCTACCGCAGGCATGGTTACAGGCGTGATTCACGAGATTGACATTGCCAGTGGCAAAACGCTTAGAACCTTTTCTGCGGGGCACTCTCCCGAATCGCTGTTGGTGTCAGCTGATGGTAAAACGCTTTTTTACTGCAATCGTTTTTCACGAGCGGATCAGTCGGATGTTCATGCGCTTGATCTGGCTAGCGGGAAGGTGGTGCATTCAGCCAAAGCGCTACGCGAACCTGCCTCGTTGGCCCTTTCAAGAGATGGACGGACGCTTTGGGTTGCCAATTCTTGAAAAAATCTCTACCCTCAACCTCCCTTCTGGTGCGTTTGCGATTCGTAATTCAGTAATGAGTGCAGATGGAAAGTACTATTTTGTAACGCACTCGATTGGACGCTTTACGGTCCCAACGACGCATCTCGACCGCGGGTGGATCAACACTGGTGCGGTCTCAATTTTTGATGTTGAAAAGCGGGCCTATATCAACTCTGTGTTGCTGGATGATACCGTATTGGGGGCTGCCAATCCTTGGGGGCTCGCGATTGTCGGAAAAGACGAGTGGTTGTGTGTGGGAATCTCAGGCACCCATGAGCTGATCGCGGTTAATATCAAGGAAATGATGAAACGACTGCATGAGACCCCGAAACCTCTTGAGGTGGTTAATGATCTCAGCTTTCTTTATGGTGCCAAGATTCGTGTTCCAATGGAAGGCTATGGGCCTCGCTGGTTAGTGGCCTGTGGCAGTCAAGTTTATAGTTCGATGTATTTTTCGG
>CAZSUM010000293.1:0-3654 GCA_964610015.1 uncultured Lentisphaeraceae bacterium | reverse complement strand
AGCGCGATCTGAATTGTCTCTCCGGAAAACGCGCCCAGTGCAAGCAATCCGACCGCCGCCATAACCGCTTGCCCGATCACCGTTCGATTTGTCATCATCATTTCCCCCGCCCTTTCTTTAGAATTGAGCCCCACCCCAAAAATTCCCTCACGCGCAAAGCGCGACGCGAACCAGATTTGCACGGCTAGTAGCCATGCGCTTCGCTCACCGCACCATTTCTGCACAAAGCACCTCGATTTGACATTCGGGGATTTCCAGTTTCAGCGGTATTCCATATCGCAGTCCCTCAACAAACGGCAAAAGCAACTCTAGGATATCGGGCTGCTGAAAATGCGTGGGCTTAGTCTCCGGATGCGGATAATAGATCAGTCCATCTAGCGATTCGCCCCCGTCACGAATCACGCGAACATCAAAAAAGGAAAAATCCTCGGCAGGGTCAAGAGGATGCCACTTCACCGCGCGAAATGTATATCGCGGATTCAGTACGCGGTAGCGCAGCGGCTCAATGCTCACATTGACCGTTCCGAGATGGAAAGCGGAAAGATCCAGCCCCAGCGACTGGAAATACGGCATTTGCATCCGCAGGGTTCCTCCGGGAAAACGCGGATTTCCGTTTAACCCCGAAGCCACCCGGTGCCCCTCTACGACACGGGCAAGAACGGCCCGCCAATCTGTCGAAATCATCCGATCCTCCCCTTCAACGTCCAGAATTGAGTGCTGGACGTTGAGCGTTGTTACTGATCTCTTCGCCACTCCGCAGTGCGCCGCGTCTACAGCCGAATCTCCTCTAGCCGCCTACCTTTCGTTTCCGGAACAAGAAAGATGACCCAAAGCAAGTGCAGGACCATCATGCAACCGAAGAACGCGAAGATCGTTCCGGGATGTAGCGTTTCGGCCATTTTCGGGAAGAAGAGCGTCAGTAACGCCGCGAAGACCCAGTGCGTGGAACTTCCCAATGTCTGACCAGCGGCGCGGTGAAGGTTTGGAAAAATCTCGCTGATAAAGACCCAAATGACAGTCCCTTGCCCCAGCGCATGCGCGATCATGAACGCGAAAATGCACAGGGGCGCTAAGCCCATCCGTCCGGTATAGAAGCTCCACGAGCAGACCACCAGCGAAGCCACATACCCGATTCCGCCGATCAACAGTAGCGTCTTACGTCCGATGCGATCGATGAGCCACAAACCGATAAACGTTGCCCCGAAGTTCACGAACCCCAGCCAGGAGACCTGTTCGAGCGCGGCGGCGTCGCTCAGGCCAGCCATCATGAAAATGCGCTTGGCGAAATACCAGATCGCATTGACACCCGAAAGCTGATTGAAGAAAGCCACCAAAAAGGCCAGCATGATGGGCTTCCACAGGTGCCGGGTAAAAAACGGAGCCGCCTTTTGTCCGTCCTCCCAGCGGCTACGCTCCACTTCATTCGCTAACTGCCGTACGTCGGAATCACTCATCGCGGGATTGAGTGCTTGGAAGACCGCAAGCCCGCCCGCCAAATCCCCCTTGCGCACAATCATCCAGCGGGGACTTTCGGTCAACGTCAAGCACAGAACCGTGAACAGCAGCGCGGGGAAGGCCTCCACGCCCAGCATCCACCGCCACGCGTCCGCGCCCAAATGCGCTAGCAACTGATTGGAGACCACGGCCACGCTCACGCCGAACACGATATTGAACTGAAACATCGCGGTCAACTTGCCGCGCGACTGGGCAGGCGAGATTTCAGAGATGTACATCGGCGCGGCAATGGTCGGTGTTGGAGTTGCGGCGGTAACGATGTCCCCACGCCGATGCCGCCGAGGAAACGGGCAGTCATCAGCGCGTACGGCCCTAACGCCAAACCCGACCAGACCGCCGACACAAAATACAGAATACCGACGCAAAAAAGCGTGTTACGCCGCCCGTACCGTTCCGCGAAGAATCCGCCGATCAGCGCGCCCAACACGGTGCCCCACAATGCAGCGCTGATCACGATGCCGTGTATCCCAGCACTCAAACTCCACAGTTTCTGAATCGCCTGTTCCGCGCCATTGATGACAATCGTGTCGAATCCGAAAAGGAAGCCGCCCAGCGCGGCGACCAACGACAAAACCAGAACTTTTATATTCATAGTAACCCCGTCTCATTTCAGCAAGGCGACGCGCCCCCGTCCTATCGCCACCCGCCTCGTTGGAAGCCTTGCATTGTGCTCTCCCATCCGCAATACGTTTTTAGAGAACCACTTTTATGAATAAAGTGCAATAGACATGTTGCTCATTTAACTATAAAGTTGTATAGTCAAATTCAAATGGAAAAGAGCATGAACAACCGTGTCACGCGCACGACGAAAAATGATCGCATCATTGATTTTTTTCGTAGCCGCATTCAGGACGGCACCTATAAACCGAACCAGCGACTCCCCAGCGAGATCGCCCTTTGCTCGCGTTTCGGCGTCACACGGGCTACGGTCGGCCGAGCCCTGCGAGAGTTGGAACACGCGGGCCTCATTATGCGCCGGCAGGGCTCAGGATCGTTCGTCCGCCAACCCGACGAACACCGTACGCTGACTTTCGGTCTGCTGGTGCCGAGTCTGGGCGAAGGCGAAATTTTCGAGCCCATCTGCAACGCGATCGCCACGGCGACGGCCTCGCACCGCCACCGTCTACTCTGGGGGCAGTTCTCATCGTCGGAAGCGTCCGACCGTTGCGTGCAGTCCGAACGGCTCTGCCAGTCCTATATCGAACAGAAAGTGGACGGCGTGTTTTTCGCGCCGATCGAACTCGCCGACAACATGTACGAATCCAATGAACGAATCGTGGGGTTGCTTTCCGCCCAGGGAATTCCGGTCGTGCTGCTGGATCAGGACGTGGTGAAGTTTCCCGAACGCAGCGCGTTCGATCTGGTTGGCATCGACAACCGGCGGGCGGGCTACGTGCTAGCCAACCATCTGCTCGAACAAGGCTGCGAACGCATCGCCTTCGTGGCGCACCCCCACTCCGCCCAAACGGTGGACGCCCGCATCGCAGGATACCGCGAAGCCCTGCTGGACCAGCACCAGTGCATCGACATAGACCGCGTCCACTTCGGCGACCCCGATGACCCCGCGTTTATCGACGCCCTGCTGAAAGGCAAACAGCGCCCCGACGCCGTGATGTGCGCCAACGACTACACCGCTGCCAAACTCATCGCCGCGCTACTGCGGCGCGGTGTCCGGATTCCGGACGACATCCGCGTGACCGGCGTGGACGATCTGAAATACGCAGGTCTGCTGACTGTCTCGTTAACGACCATCCGCCAACCTTGCCGTGCCATGGGTGAAGCCGCCGCACACGCCCTGTTCGAACGTGCTGACCACCCCGCCATGCCGGGCCGGGACATTTTGCTCGACTTCCAACTTGTCCCTCGCAATTCCTCTGGATTAGCCGGCGTGCGTTGATGCGTTAACTGACTGTGGAAACACACGACGGCTTAGTCCCTTGAAAAACGATGGGGCAGACGGGAATAGAAATAATAAGAATGACGTAAAGTTAAGCGCCATGGGCAATCTTACGGTAACTTTTGCTATTCTTAGAAATAAATAAGGCCAGCGATAATCATGATTCGCTGGCCTGCAATCGGTTCTCTTCGAATGGCACCCCCTAGGGGAGTCGAACCCCTCTTTCCAGGATGAGAACCTGA
>CAZSUM010000292.1:0-3656 GCA_964610015.1 uncultured Lentisphaeraceae bacterium | reverse complement strand
ACCGTCCGCGGACGCCTCGACACCTCTGCCAAGGCTACGGCGTCCCGAAGGGGGAGGCATCCCGACCGCTAATGCCGTGTGATTTTTGAAAGAGGAAAAACGATGTACATACGAACTGTTGGCTGGTTAATGATGATGGGACTGTGCGGAATGGCTTGTGCAGAGCCGCCTGTAGCGGTCTGGTGGTCCGCTCCGGCAGAACCCGGCGAACTCGTACAGATTCATGGCGGCGCATGGGGAGAAGCGCCGACCGTCGAAGTGACGGAGGTATACGGTAAACATTTTTTTGCGAACAAGCCGCGACCCGCAAAAGCGTGCGACTTCAAAAACCCCGTACGTGTCGTGCCGGTCAAAGTCACCGACACAGGCATCTGTCTCGAACTCCCTCGCGAATTAGAGCTGGGGCTGTTGGCCTGTCGTATTGTCACCGCTTCCGGTGAGACCTCCCAGCCCTTTGTCCTGAACGCGCCGGAGGTGTGGTGGATGCAGGGCGATCTCGGCACCCACGCATCGCCTGGTGGTTGGGTACGCCTGTTCGGTCGTTGCCTTGACCGCAAAGGGAAAGCCCGCGTGGTGCTGACCCCCAACGCAGGAGGACGCAACATCGAACCGACTCTCAGTAAGCGTGATATCTGGTCACTAGACGTGTCCCTGCCCCACGATCTGCCAGTGGGGGAATACACGGTTTCTGTACACAACGGTGCCGGAGGATGCGACGGCTGGCGTGAGACGGGCCACGTCAGAGTCCGCCCCTATCAGGAAGCCTGGAAAAACGATCGTTTCGATGTCACCGCGTTTGGTGCGATCCCCAACGACAGAATGGACGACACGGACGCGCTGAAGGCCGCGCTGGAGGCCGCTGCGGCCAACGGCGGCGGCACCGTATATCTGCCTCGCGGACGCTTTCAGTGCAACGCGACTCTTTGCATCCCGGAACACACGCTTTTGCGCGGCGAATCGCGTGAGACCACAGAGCTATACTGGCCGGATGTCGCTGAACCACTCCGGAACCTGATCGAAGGAACCTCCGCCTTCGGTGTCGAGGATCTCTTTATCCAGGCTGGTAACTATTACAATGGGATTGTCTGCCGTAACAGTCAGTTCATCACGCAGGACGCCGTCAACGGATATATGGAAGGGGGCGTTCCCCAACTCGGCAACTCAGAGGCAAGTGACATCACCGTGCGGCGCGTCCGCCTGAGCCTCGTCGCCGATCAATATCTCAACACCCTGCGTAACGGCAAGAAAGGCATTGAATACGAGCAACGTACCGGTCGTCTCGGAAACGCGCTTGTTTTTCGCAATGTCCGCTTCGTGCGGGTCGAGGACTGCGATATTTTTACCTCCAACCGCGGCTATTTTCTCCTGAGCGGCGAGGTCCTGCGAGTTTCTGGCTGTCGCTTGAACGGAACGGGCTGCGCGTTTGTGGGCGGCGACCGTGTGATCTACGAAAACAACGAGGCACGGATGTGTACCTACAGCATCATGCCGGAATGTCGGAATCTTTTCTGGAGCACCAACCGACAGCACATCATGACCGACAACAATCGCGAGGGCATCACCCACGACCGCCATTGTACGGCCTTCAATCCGTTTCTCCCAGGACAGAGCGAGGGCACCTGCGTGACACTCGATTTTGGGAAAAATAAGCCGTCCTATGCGTATGGCACCAACTTCTGGATCGGGAGAGATCTTCAGATCGTCGACGGGCGCGGAGCGGGGCAGACTCGCACGGTCACCGCGATCCAGGGTTCCGCCGTGACGTTCGATCACCCGTGGGATATCGCTCCAGACACGACCTCGCGTTTTCTCGTCACGTTCGAACGGAAACATCTGCTCTATGTCGACAATCAGTCGGAAGACGTCGCCATTGCCATTTCACTCTATGGCGGGCTCACCGATGGTGTGGTTGCCCGCAACCGCTGTGCACGCTCGGGAGGATTCGTTGGGTTTGGCATGGCCAGCCGTGGCACCGTCCCGCTCTGGTTTGTACAGTTTCTCGATAACACCATCGAAGAGGGCAACGGATACCGCGGACCACAAAACGACGTTCCTCCTACGGATTCGGTCATGGAGATCCGCGACCACGGACGGCTCCTGACCTTAACGCGCTCCTGCGTAATCCGGCGCGGGGTCTGTGAAAATAACGCCAACGTCGGCATCGCGAGCGCCAATGGGTTCATCGAAAACTGCACCATCAGAAATGCGGATCTCGGACTTGCCCTCGGTTCGGCTTACGTGAAACGGGTCTGGCTTTCCGACATCACCCAATTCGCCGACAGCATTGTGCTGAGGGGCAACCGATTCGAGAATGTGACCCGTCCCATGAATGATCTAGCGCTACAGCGGGCAGTGATGAACCCAGCCGAACGCGCGGCCATCATGTTATCTGGAGCTAGAACCGCGCTCGGCGAAAAAACCCCCTCTTCTTGGAAAGCTCTGGAAAGCCAACTCACTGATCTAGCCCAACACACGTCCATCAACGATAGCCATGCCGAAACGACTGCGCGAACGATTCTCCTGCAATCGATTCGCGAACTTGAAAAACAAGTCGCGCCAGAAGGCGGATATGATTTTCAAGTCGCGGAATCGCTACTGGGGGCCTCGTTCGATGCCCGACCCTGGAACCGAGACTTCTTCCCACTTTTCAGTGGTACGCCGTCCGCCAGCGGAAAATCGGTATTGCTTGCGGGATGTGCACCGCTTGTTCCCCCGACCTTTTGTTCGTTGGTGTTCACTAACCTTCCTGGCTGGCAATTGACGGCCGACACCACAGCGCTCAAACCCGGCGCAAGTGTCCCGATCCCCACCCGTGGAACATCACCAGAGGGTGCGAAAGGCATCTTCCGCCTGCCCACACGTGTGACCTATCGCGGAGACGGATGGACGCTCGCCTTTAAAATGATGCTTAGTCCGCTGGAGACCATCCCCCTCGGCCAGTGGGCTGTAGCAGAGGGACACAACTGGCGGCCGCTGGTCCAGAGCAACCCCTCCGGCAAGATGGACCTAGAAAAAGCCTTCGGAGCAACGGCTCCCACGTCGGTTGTGGCCATCGCTGTCCTGCGCGTGGCGAGGCCCACGACCGTCCTGATCCGACACCGAGGCAATTCGGACGACCAGTTGTTCATCGACGGACAACGATACGGATCTGACCTCTACTTCAGATTCTGCTGGGGTAGCCTGCGGCTGATGCCCGGAGAGCATGTGCTAAAACTGCTGACGCGAACCTCCGACAAAAAAACAGAGTGGCACTTCTCCGCGCACATTGAGGTCGCTGACACCTGCCTCCCTAATGACATCCTGCCCCTCACGGCTTCTGAGGCAGTCCTCTGGGCACAGACGCACACCACTGAAAATCCCTGACCATCCCTCATTGATCAACAAAATCAATGGGCGCACAAAAGCCGTCTTCCGTAAGGCTGGAACGATTCGGAATCAGCGATCAGACCCGTAGTGACTTGCCTCTTTCACCGACTTTTAGTACCATAACAGCATATAGCAGAATTATAATACACGACATGTTGCAGCGTTTTACGATTAAAGAACGGATCAAAATCGGTTCTTTGGTGGTGAAGCAAATAGGAGATTGTTATGAAGAAAATGGTCAAAGGACAAAGTAAATGCGCCACTGGCAGACTAACTGCGCCGGGAGGCGC
>CAZSUM010000291.1:0-3690 GCA_964610015.1 uncultured Lentisphaeraceae bacterium | reverse complement strand
GGTAACTCATCAGCGCATGGATCCGCATTTGCTCCAGATACTGCAACTTGAACTCCGGATGCCCGCACAGCAGCGCACGGAATTCGGACAGTTCTACCGGGGTGGCCGTTTCCTCGACCATTGCCATCACAAGCTGCGTGAAACGCGCCTCCTGTTCAGCGATCGACATACGCGCCTCCTCTTCAGCGATCGACATACGCGCCTCCTCTTCCCAGCGTCTCTTCAACGCACGCGCTCAGCAGTTGCCGGATCCGGTACAGGCTGGCCGACACTGCATTGGGGGCGCGTCCGCACGCCGACGCCAAGGCGTTCACCGTCGCCCCGCAGACATACCGCGCCTCAAACAGTTCGCGCATTCGGACGGGCAGCTTCTTGAGGCACCCCTCCAACGCGTCGAGCTGAGCATGCGGGGCAACCGGCTCGTCGTTCAGCACAACCGCGACCTCTTCCAGCACCTGATCGTCGAACACCAGCCGCTCGCGGACCTGCCGCTTGCGCCAGCTCAAGACCTGATAGTAGGCCACCGTCCGCGCCCACGGTAGAAAGGGGCGCGAGGAGTCGAACCGCTCCGCCTCGCGGCAGAGCGTCAGGTTCGTGTTTTGCAGCACGTCACGCGCCGCCTCGGCGTTCCCCGTCAGCGCACAGATGTAAACGAACAGGTCGCCTTGCGCCTGAGTCAGTTCCCAATGCAAACGCGCCCTTTTCAGGGGTATCCTTTTGTGCCGAGTCTTCGAACATGCTGTCATCCTCTATTTATAAATGGGCGAGGGGATACCAAAATATGACACGCCCCTCAGAAACTTTTTTCAGTACAACGCCTCAATATCATTTGCGTTGTCTTTCAGCCATACTTTAACCAACTTGCTATGGTGACCTTTCAGATTATCCAGAATTCAGCTTGTTTCAGATTGTTGCAAGCCAAAGGGCAACGATGCCGCATAAACAAAGAACCCCGCTTTTATTGGGCTTTTCAATAAAAACGGGGCTTAAAGCTGGTGGGCGGCGAGGGACTCGAACCCCCGACATCCTGGGTGTAAACCAGGCTCTCTAACCAACTGAGATAGCCGCCCGAAAACAGGCAACAGTATGCCGTTTTATCTGCCAATCAGGCAAGTGTGATTTATTAGTTTCTTTGTGGCGCTATAAAAACACCCCCCCTGAGAAAAAAGACTTCACCCAAAGTTGCTCAACCCTGTATGATCATTCACATCATCGTGAGACTGTTTTTTAAAAGGATTTAATATGAAGAAAAAGCTCTTTTATACAGGGATTTTGTGGGGGATGGTGTCTTGTGTTTGGGGTGATGACGTCAAGCCGATCTGTGTGAGTGGCATCTATCCTAAGCTCGCTATGTACAATCAGGAAGATGAGTGTGGCACGGGCGCGGTTGTGCCGTGGCAAGACCGCTTGTGGGTCATTACCTATGCACCACACAAACCTTCGGGATCGAGCGATAAACTTTACGAGATTACCCCTGATTTACGCCAGATTGTGCGTCCTGAGAGTATTGGAGGGACACCGGCCAATCGGATGATTCATCGTGAATCTCAACAACTGTTCATCGGACCCTATGTGATTGATCGTGAGCGGAAGGTCCGTGTCATTCCTTGCAATAAGATGTTTGGCCGTCTGACGGGGCATGCGCGTCATCTGACTGATGCTGCAAACAAAATCTATTATGCAACCATGGAAGAGGGGATTTATGAGGTGGGTGTTCAGTCATTGGAGGTTACGTGTCTCTGGGCGGACGAGCAACTCAAGAATGACAAAGGGGTGCATGACTGGCGGTTTGCCGATCTGCCGGGGTATCACGGCAAAGGGCTCTATTCGGGACAGGGGCTTCTGATCTATGCCAACAATGGTGATCACGATAGACGTGCGTTGAGTGATCCTACGGTTCCGTCGGGCTGTCTTGCTTATTGGAACGGGAAGGATGATCGATGGACAGTTCAGCGGCGCAATCAGTTTACAGAAATTACGGGGCCGGGGGGTATTGAGGGCAATGTGCATCCAGAGACCGATCCGGTCTGGAGTATTGGCTGGGACCATCGGTCGTTGATTTTGATGGTGCTTGATCGCGGTGTCTGGCATGCGTATCGTCTACCCAAAGGGAGCCATAGCTACGATGGCGCTCACGGTTGGAATACCGAGTGGCCGCGCATTCGTGAGATCGGGCAGGGGAATGATCTGTTGATGACGATGCATGGGACATTCTGGCATTTTCCAAAGACATTCTCGGTTGCGCACTCCTCTGGGATAACTCCTCGTTCCAATTATTTGAAAGTGATTGGTGATTTTTGCCGTTGGGGAGACCGCGTTGTGTTGGGGTGTGATGATAGCGCTAAGTCGGAGTTCCTCAACAAGCGTCATGCGAAAGGCGCGATCAAAGGTTCGGGGCAGTCGCACTCTAATCTGTGGTTCATCGATCCTGCGCAATTGGATGAGTTGGGACCAGTCATAGGACGGGGAGCTGTCTGGCTCAATGATCGAGTGAAAGCCCTTGAGGTGAGTGATCCTTATCTGTTCGATGGATATGCTTCGCGGAGTCTCTTGTTGGCGCATGAGGCGTTAGAACCTGTTCAGTTTACAATTGAAATTGACCGTACGGGCAACGATAAATGGACAGTTCTGCGCACGGTTGAGGTCAAAGCCGGAGGGGTAACGACTGTGGTTTTCAATCCGAACGACCGTGGGGTTTGGGTGCGGCTTGTGGCTCAGAAAGAAACGGCTGGCGTATACGCCTCGTTCCAATATGCGAATCCTGATCATCGTTCTGTTGAAGCGGATACCCGCTTCGCTGGATTGGCAACGCTGAAAAGTCGTACGGGCCTCGGGGGTATTGTTTATGCACAGGGTGGAGACAAACGGACATTGGGGTTAGCGGCGATGAAGGCGGATGAGACGGGGGTGACGGATGTTGGCTTCTACACGCTGGATGCAGATCTTCATTTGGTGCGGACGAACGATCCAGGACAAATGAATGACACGAAGAAAAACTATGGGTTTGCGGGATCGGGGTTGGCCGTTGATGCGGCTTCAGCCATGATAACAGATGATGCGGGCAGTCGCTGGCGTTTCCCCGTAGCGAATCCGGCATATCGTTCACCCACCTTGTGGGGCGCGGCGCGGTTTTGTCGGGAGGTTTGCACCGAGCGTGATTTGCTCAACATTTGTGGCACGTTCTATGAACTTCCTGCTGAAAATGCGGGCGGGTTCTCCAAGGTCCGTGCTGTTGCAACACATGGTGGTTGCATTCAAGACTATTGCTCATATCGCGGGATGCTTGTTCTCTCAGGCGTTGACGTAGCGGCTAAGGCATCTGAACATCTTGTACGTTCTGAAGATGGGCTGGCTGCGGTATGGGTGGGGGTTGTGGATGATCTCTGGTCTTTTGGGAAAGCGCGGGGGCAGGGAGGCCCTTGGAAAAATACGTCCGTGAAAGCCAACGTTCCCTCGGATGCCTATTTGATGACGGGATTTGACAAGAAACGGCTGACTCTTTCGCACACAGCAGGGACCCCTGTACAGATGACGTTGGCGTTGGATCTTACGGGGACAGGGGTATGGAAAGCGTTTGAGACTTATCGTGTCGAGCCGGGAGAGAACAAGCAGATCAGTTTAGACGATGTTCGCGCCTACTGGGTGCGCTTCACAGTCGATCAACCGTGCACGGCCACGGCATGGTTGGTG
>CAZSUM010000290.1:0-3716 GCA_964610015.1 uncultured Lentisphaeraceae bacterium | reverse complement strand
TGCCAAAGAGATTGGAGATATCAAATCCCTCAATCAGAAGTGGTGTTTCGGGTAGGTTCAATAAATGTTGTAACTCATCGATGCCGGAACGGGCATCTGCAGCGTGCATCAGCGGATTTCTGACCACGTGGGCACGTTTCTTGACCATTTCGCGTAAGGCCAGCCATGTGTCACGCAAAGTTGCGGCACGCTCGTAGTGATGCTCAGCGGCGGCTGCAAGCATCTGTTGTTTAACCTCTTCAAGCACACCGAGTCGCTCGCCTCGCAAAAAGGCACAGGCCTCTTCAAAACGTTCGCGGTAGGCTGTTGGCGAGATACGGCCAATACAGGGCGCTGAGCAGAACCGGACAATATCATTGATGCAGTGCTCATAGGTTTCTGCATTTGGGAGAAGCGGGGTACACTTGCGTAAGCCATATCGTTTCTCAGCAAAATCAAGGACGCTGCGCACGACCGTAGCTGAGGGAAAGGGCCCAAAGTAATAGGCGTTGTCATCACGCAGGATGCGGCAGGTTGTTAAACGCGGCAGAGATACCTGTGGGTCGGCACGTAGGGCGAGATAGCGTTTGTCATCGCGCAAGAGGATGTTGAAACGTGGGTGGTACTGTTTAATCAAGGCGCTTTCGGTTAACAGGGCTTCGGCTTCAGTGCGTACAATGATGGTTTCAAGGTCTGCAACGCTGTTAATCATACTCCGTAACTTAGGCGCGGCATCGCGCAGGGTCGAGGGGCGAAAATAACTCTGCACACGGCGTCGCAGAGAAATTGCTTTACCAACATAGATAATCATGCCTTTACGGTCGCGCATGAGATAGCACCCCGGCTTGTCGGGGAGAGTGGCAATTTTTTCGCGAAGTATGTGTGAAATAGCCATAACGTCTGCATGCTATTTAACCACAGGTTCTGTTTTTGAGGAAGGTTCGAAAAAAGTAAAAAATCGGTTGCAGGATGCCCACTTATTTATTATATTCAAGCAAATCGATAGACAAAGACGACTTTATGAGGTGAGCCATGAATGAGAGAGAGTACAAGTTGCAGACCATTGCCTTACATGCAGGCCAAGAGCCTGATCCCGTAACCGGTGCGCGTGCAGTTCCGCTTTATCAGACGGCAGCCTACGTGTTTCAAAGCTCTGAGCATGCAACCGAGTTATTTGCATTAAAACGATTTGGCAATATCTATACGCGACTGATGAATCCGACGACGGATGTGTTTGAACGACGTATGGCAGCAATTGAAGGCGGAACCGGCGCGTTGGCAACGGCATCGGGTCAGGCGGCAATCACCTATGCCTTGTTGGCCATTACACGGTTGGGGGACGAGATTGTGGCTGGAAACAACCTGTATGGGGGCACGTACCAACTGTTACATCATACGTTCCCCAAACTCGGGCGTACGGCGGTCTTTGTTGATTCACGCGATCCAGAGGCCTTTGGGCGTGCGATTACCCCAAAGACACGTGCCTTGTATGTGGAAACCATTGGCAACCCCAAGTTAGACGTACCGGACTTTGCGCGGTTGGCCGAGATTGCGCATGCGGCCAGCATTCCCTTAATTGTTGATAACACCGTCGGGGTCGGGTTGATCGCGCCCATCGCGCAGGGTGCTGATATTGTGGTCGCTTCAGCTACCAAGTATATCTGCGGACATGGAACATCGATAGGCGGGGTGATTGTGGATTCCGGTCGTTTCGCATGGGATAACGGCAACTTCCCCGAGTTTACAGAGCCAGATCCCAGTTATCATGGGATTCGGTATTGGGACGCGTTGGGGCACGTGCCGGGCATGGGGAACGTGGCGTTTATTGTCAAAGTGCGTGTGACGTTACTCCGCGATACGGGCGCGGTGTTGAGTCCTTTTAATGCACGTGAGTTTCTGCTGGGGTTGGAGACGCTTCCGTTGCGGCAGGCACGTCATTCGCAGAATGCGATGGCGATTGCGCAATGGCTCAAGGAGCATCCGTTGGTTACGTGGGTCGCCTATCCCGGTCTACCGGATACGCCGGACCATGCGGTTGCGGCACGATATCTAACCCGCGGCTTTGGCGGATTGGTCGGTTTTGGGATCAAAGGCGGACGGGATGCGGCACAACGCTTTATCGATAACGTCAAGTTGCTCTCTCATCTAGCCAATATCGGTGATGCGAAAACACTCGTGATCCATCCGGCATCAACCACACATCAGCAACTGACCGTAGCAGAGCAAGTGGCCTCAGGCGTAACAGACGACTTCATTCGACTTTCTGTGGGACTGGAGGACATTGAAGATCTTCAAGCAGACGTCGAACAAGCCCTGCAAGCGAGTCAAAAATAAGGAGGAAGGATGAGCACAAATCGATATGACAATCTTGCGTTATCGTTTGGAAATACCCCGCTGGTTCGATTGAATCGTGTGACCCAAGGAGCGAGCGCCACGGTTTATGCCAAACTAGAGGCAAGAAACGCGACCTATTCGGTAAAGGATCGCATTGGGACGGCCATGATCCTCGATGCTGAGGCGCGCAACCTGCTAAGCCCCGGTAGTGTGATCATTGAACCAACGAGTGGGAATACCGGTATTTCTTTGGCCTCGGTTGCTGCGGCGAGAGGGTATCAGGTGGTGTTGACAATGCCAGATACGATGAGTCTCGAACGCCGCCGCGTGGTAGCTTCGCTGGGCGCCCGACTGGTGCTTACGCCTGGAGCAGAAGGAATGAAGGGTGCGATTGCGAAGGCGGAGGAAATGCTGGCCTCTGACCCCAAAAAATTCTTCATGCCGCGCCAGTTTAATAATCCGGCTAACCCTGCAGTCCATGAGCGGACCACAGGGCCAGAGATTTGGCGCGATACTCAGGGCGAGGTCACTGTTTTTGTGGCTGGTGTTGGAACGGGCGGTACGCTCACAGGGACCACTCGTTATCTCAAACGCGTAGCGGGTCAATTGATAACCGCCGTGGCGGTTGAACCAACCGAAAGTCCTGTGATCTCTCAAACCCTGGCAGGCAAGCCGATTAAACCCGGGGCACACAAAATTCAAGGCTTGGGTGCTGGATTCATTCCTGAAACGCTCGACCTCACCTGCGTGGATCGGGTGGAGCGGGTGACCAGTGAAGAAGCCTTTGCCTTTACACAACGCTTGTTCTCTGAAGAGGGGTTGCTCGTCGGGATTTCATCTGGTGCGGCTGCGCTTGCGGCGGACCGTATCGCCCGCGAACCGGAATTTGCAGGTCAGACGATCGTTGTCGTACTGCCGGACGCTGGCGAACGTTATCTTTCCACGGCGCTTTTTTCGCAAGAGGGTGACAATCGATAAAAAAAGATCGAATTAAACGTAGATTCGCAATTGACGCACAAGCGACTGAAAGATAAACTATCACGTCAATCATGCAGGGATCAAAGGCGTTTTTCCCGGATGACAGACGGAAAACTGCGGTTAGGCCAGCATGTCCGTGGACAAACGACCCGTCACGGAATCTTTAACACACGAAGGAGTAAACGAAATGGCTATCAAAATTGGTATTAATGGTTTCGGCCGCATTGGCCGAATGGTATTCCGCGCGGCGGTTAAGAACTTCTCGCAGGATATTGAGATTGTCGGAATTAACGATTTGTTGGATCCCGATTATTTGGCGTATATGCTGAAGTATGATTCGGTTCATGGCCAGTTCCAAGGCGAGATTTCTGTTGATGGCACTAATCTGATCGTCAATGGTAAGAAGATCCGTCTGACAGCCGAAA
>CAZSUM010000289.1:0-3799 GCA_964610015.1 uncultured Lentisphaeraceae bacterium | reverse complement strand
CATTTTATTAACCCCAATATTTATCTACATAACACTAAAATCAAAATCAGTAATGAGATACGGTTGTCCGTCAATCTGTATTTTCAGGCCCTTACGAAGGTCAGAAGCGTCAAGCATGATAGTCCTTTTTTGTGTTCAATTAGGAAATAAATTACACAGAGGCGGGGTTATCTGTCAAGGGATGGCATCCAAAAGTCGACTCATATGATATCGCGGCATGCGTAGCTCATCAAGCGATTGCGTTCCAAGTTGACGAAGTGCCTGAAATCCGCGGTCAAAGGCTTCCCGTGGCTGATTCGCTAGCAAGTGATAACGGGCAAGCATGAAGAGATTCACATTGGGGGTGCGTCCGTTCCAAACAGGATGACGTTGCGATTCCTCAAGCAATTCAGTGGCATGCATCCAAGCTTGATTTGCTGCGCACCGCTCAGCCTGAAGCGCCATCATGGTTGCAACAGCAGGAGTGCGTGATGGATCTGTTTCGGGTGATAACACCGTCGACTCCGCATTTGTTGAGCAGACACTGCTTAAAACAGATGGGTTTTTATTTATTGCCAACAGGCTGGCCTGTTGGCGTGCAATAAGATCTGCATATCCACGCGCTATTGCGAAGTCTAACAACCAGAAGTTATCCTGCTGGCGCAAGACCACATGGCGTCCATCCTCCAAAAAATAAATTTGGTCTATGGGCTTGTCTAAACCGAGCAAGGATCCCAAATCGCAACAGGCGTATTCTTTCTTTGCACGACAGTTTGAGATGTGCAGGAGATTGTCAGGGGCTATTTTCAGTTCCCATAACCCATCTTGTGATTGGGTTGTACAGGGGCTAGGCTCTGTTTTAGGCTTACCAAAGAGGGCATCAGCATTAAAGTTTTGACGGACGATACCTTCAGGCAGAGTCAGTGTCACGGTCCATTCCCGGGTCACGGGGGGAGTACTCTCGAACGCTGTGCTTAAAAAGACGGTCAGTCTGGAACCATCACGTGTTGCCAATGTTGCGGTGACCCTTGTTTCAGATGTGTGGCGCCAAGCATCAAAGCGCTTTAGCAGAGTCTGTGTGAGCGCATCTGAAACATAAATTGTTCCGTCAAGGGCGGTAAATTTCAACATTCCATTGCCAGAAAAGCACGTTGTTTCCAGTCCTTTTCCAGCATTATATAACCCTGGTAAAGCGTCGGTGGCGTAGGCGAGCAATGATTCATCGGAAGGATCTTTAGTAAAAAAGAGGTTGTCTTGCCATGCAAGGGGCTCTCCCGGAAAACGCGCATTGGGTGAGGGGAGGGCATAACTCGTCGCTGAACCAACCCCCAGAGAATCCATACTGATAATAACCCCACGCGCATTAAGCTCCATCGCAAAGCGTCGCCCGTTGACAGCGTAGTGTACAAGGGTGTGGGTGTTAATAACATGCGGGAGTTCGTGCGTTTTTGGCCAGCGCATTGGATGGTTCCAGAGCCACTGACTCGTAATCAAGTCGTACAGCGCGACCTGTTGACGTCCAATCTCGTCCATCTGACGCGAAACAGCAATCACGTAACGCGAGCCATGCGCTGGATACCAATGCCACTGCTTTTGTGCGCAAGGGGGGGCAATTCTAAACAGAATGTCAGGGTGCTTGGCATGAGCTGCCCAGACTCGCAGATTGGCTTCATCTAGTGAAAACCCATCGCGCCGTAGATCTCGACGCCAGATCATGAGCCGCTCGACAGAAGCAGTTGCGATGCCCTGTGGATCTTGAAAGGGGATTCCCTTTGTAACAGATATAGCAGGAGGGGTAGCCTTGGGATTAAATTTGTGAGAAACCAATACCGCAAGTACGCCAAGCAACAGCGGAATTAGCACTAACGCAAAAGCGAGTGCAAAGACGTGACGCAATGAGCCTTTTGCTTGGGTCACAGGCTGGGAGGGGGTGTCAGAGTTGTTTTTCATAAAATTTATTCGATTGATCCGGTTTCATAGAAATCAATTAACGAGTTGATCTCCACGGGTGCTACATTGGTTCCCCTTTGCACTACCGGGTGTGTGGCTGTTCGAGCAATAAGTCGGTTTGCTTTGTACTCATCAGTTTTATACTGCTCATGTACATCAGGCGGACTCTGAAAGGACTCTGTTGGTGCTTGAGGTAGAACTGCAGTTTTAGTCGAAGAAGGGGAGGGGTGCTCTGCAACCAGAGGGGCAACTGGAGGCGTAACTGTTGCAAGGACAGGCACAGGGAGAGGCGTTGAGGTGTGCTCTGCAATCAGAGGGACAACGGGAGGCGTGACCGTTGCAAGGACAGGCGCAGGGAGAGGAGTGGGGGCCTGAGCTACTTCAGCGGCCGCAGCCGTCTCAGATAGATGGCGTTGCCAACGCTCATTTCGTTCTGCATCCAGCGCATGTTTTTTAGCTACTTCGCGTTCTAGCACAGACACCTTACGGGAGTAATTAAGAATACCATCAGCCACTGCCTGAGCACGTGACGCTTGCCAGTCCTGTGTGAGCATCCGTTGGGTTTCTTTGCTGTTCGAGAGAAATCCGACCTCCAATAGCACTGCTGGACAGCCAGTTTCTCGTAGCACAAAGAATGACTGTCGCTTTAATCCGCGATCAACCGTATGGGGCTCACTTGCGAGCAGACGATGAATACTAAACCCCAACAAGGTATTTTGATAATCGTTGCGGTTGCCGACTTGCCATCCACGTGCACGACTCCCTTGGGCAGTTCCTGGATAGCCACTTGGTGTTAAAACATACGTTTCAACGCCTGTCGCTTCGCTGTTTGGGGCGTGATTGGCGTGGATACTGATAAACAGGTCGACTTTTTTATGACGGGCCATCGCAACGCGTTCATTTAGTTCAACCGTTTTGTCGCTCTCGCGCGTATAGAGCACTCGCATGCCCGCCTGCTTGAGTCGTGATCCAATTTCTTTAGCAAGTGTCAGCGTGAGATCTTTTTCAAGAACAGACGGCTCAAGACTTTGTGCACCAGCATCAAGTCCTCCGTGTCCAGGGTCCAAAAGAATAGACATGGGCTGTACTGGCGTTTCATCTTGGGCGAGGAGTGCTAAGTTGATCAGATCAACATCGATCCCTGCAAGTTGCCAATCATACTGCGATGCTGAACCATCGGCGGGCGCATTTAACCAGAATACCGTTCCATCTAGTTCAGCTTTACGTCGTCCAGGATAAAAACGTAAACGATGTTGGCTGTTTGAAACGAGGAGCGATTCGCCATCCCACCGTTGATCATCGGCTCCGAGTCTCTGTATGACGTGATCCAAACCACGCCAAGCATACCCAAAAGGAGGCTCTGCCATTGCAATGGGAGAGACAAAGATACAAAAAAGGGAAATCCCGATTAGAAAGTGAGAAAAATAGGTCATGATTAACGTTGTCACTATACAAAACGGCGTGTCCGAAATGAAGGACAATTTATTGCGAATGGTTCCAATAGGCTTTCAGTAGCATTATTCGAACGCGCCTTTCCACACGCCCTTAAATAGATGTCGGACATTGACACCTATGGTTTTTGTCCGATACCCCCCCTCTTGAACAAACAGCGTTGGAAAGGGTAAGGACCCAATCAGCAAACCGACTTGCTCAAAATCTTTCGCATCCAACGACCACGTTCCGGTTGGATCACCGCGCGCAGTATCCAATCCCAATGCGACGACGAGAAACTTCGGGTTAAACTGCACAATAAGATTGAGCGCTTTTTTGAGCGTTTCGCGATGTTCCTCTGTTGTTGCTGCTTCAGGTAGAGGAAAGTTCCGGTTAAACCCCACACCTTCGCCTTCACCGCACTCTTCGGCAAAACCGC
>CAZSUM010000288.1:0-3828 GCA_964610015.1 uncultured Lentisphaeraceae bacterium | reverse complement strand
GTGTTGCGAAGCGCAAGAGCGTTATGTATTGGCGATTAACCCGCAAGATCGAGCCTGCTTTGAGGCCATCTGCACACGTGAACGGTGTCCGGTTGCCTTTATTGGCGTAGCAAGAGACGATGAACGTTTGGTTTTGAATGACACGCATTTTAATGATGATCCGATCGATATGGACATTCGGGTGTTACTGGGCAAACCTCCACGCATGTTGCGTGAGGTGACGCACGAAAAAAGCGTGCCGCCGCCGTTGACATTTTCAGGCGTTGCGCTCGATGAGGCATTGGAGCGAGTGTTACAACTGCCCGCTGTAGCAGACAAAACATTTTTAATTACCATTACTGATCGAACCGTCACGGGACAGGTTCATCGCGATCAGATGGTTGGGCGCTATCAGCTACCGGTTGCGGATCAAGCCGTGACCATCAGTGGGTATCAAGCCTATACCGGTGAAGCCATGTCAACCGGTGAGCGCACACCGATTGCGTTGATTGATGCACCCGCGGCAGGCCGCATGGCGGTTGCCGAGGCCTTGACCAATCTTGCAAGCGCGTATGTCGGTCAAATAGGTGCGGTCAAGCTCTCAGCGAATTGGATGTGTGCCTGTGGTGAGGCCGGTGAAGATGCCAACTTATATCATACTGTCGCGTCAGTGGGATTGACCTTCTGTCCTGAACTCGGAGTCTCGATTCCCGTTGGTAAGGATTCTCTCTCCATGCGTACGGTATGGCAGGACTCCCAAGGTGCGACACATCGTCAGGTTGCGCCGCTGAGTTTGATTGTCAGTGCGTTCGCGCCGATTCTCGATGTGCGCAAATGTGTGACGCCGGATTTAAAAGCGGGTGAGAGCACCTTGTTGTTGATTGATCTGAGTGCAGGGCGCAATCGTCTGGGGGCCAGTGCACTGGCACAAGTTTACAATCAGGTTGGCACAGAGGCTCCTGACGCTGATCATCCAGCTTGTATCCGTAGTTTTTTTGAAGCCATGCAGGAGCTTTTGGCGAATGACTTGCTGTTGGCGTACCATGATCGGTCAGATGGTGGTGTGGTGGTCACGCTGGCGGAGATGGCGATTGCGGGTGGACGTGGTCTTGATGTTGAATTGTCAGGAGAAGACCCATTTGCAGCACTCTTTAGTGAAGAGTTGGGGGCTGTGATTCAGGTGGCTGATCAACAGCTCGAACAGGTTCGGGCAATTTTGACAAAGCATGGGTTGACGCAGAATAAACTCTGTCTGACGGTGGGGCGTCCAACCCATGACCGCACCTTCCGGGTAAGGGTGGGTGGCGAAATTGCGGTGAGTACTGATTTAACCTGGCTACGACGGACTTGGTCAGCTTTAACCCACCGCATGCAGGCCTTGCGTGACAATCCCGACTGTGCTCGACAAGAGTATGATCATGCGTTGGATGAGAGTGACCCAGGCATGAGTTTCGCGCTGACGTTTGATCCTGACACGGTTGAGACAATAGAGGTGCGACAAAAGCCACGGATGGCCATCCTGCGCGAGCAGGGGGTCAATGGGCATATTGAAATGGCAGCAGCCTTTTCGCTTGCGGGATTTGAATCTGTTGATGTTCATATGACAGATCTTCATGCTGGCTGTGTGGATCTCGCGTCGTTTAATGGATTAGTCGCCTGCGGTGGTTTTTCTTATGGAGATGTATTGGGTGCTGGATCAGGTTGGGCTCGGAGTATTCTTTATCACGCACGCCTATCCGAGATGTTTAAACGGTTTTTTGAACGTCCTGATACCGTAACACTGGGTGTTTGTAATGGTTGTCAGATGGTTTCGCAGCTTAAAGCAATCATCCCAGGAGCTGCACACTGGCCTCTTTTCCGTCGCAATCTCTCAGAACAGTTTGAGGCGCGTTATGCAACTCTAGAAGTTATGGATTCTCCCTCAGTTCTACTCAAAGGGATGGTCGGTTCACGCTTGCCGATTGCTGTTGCACATGGCGAAGGGTTGGCTGTTTTTGAGCGTCCTGAAGATGCAGCACAGGTCGCGGCTGCCTTGCGATATGTCGATGGTAGAGGTTTGCCGACCGAACAGTATCCATGGAATCCCAATGGTTCCAAGGGGGGGCTCACAGGTTTCACCTCAATGGATGGCCGTGCCACCATTCTCATGCCTCATCCAGAGCGAGGCTTTCGCTCTGTTCAGCTCTCCTATTGCCCAGAAAATCTCTTTTTGGGTGAGTCTGGTCCTTGGATGCGCCTCTTCCGTAATGCCTATGCCTTTGTTACAACTGGGTTTCAGCATAGGTAATATTCTTAAGAAAGGATGTTATTTTTCTGATAGTACATCCTTTTTTTCCTTATCTTTCTTGCCTTACTGACTCCAGTATGGCAACATTAATAATATATTAATTAATAAAGCGCTATTTTCAGAAGATGTACTTCTGAGTTATTTTGTCAGAGATTCTGATTTTAGAGTTTATTTTTGCAGGTTGTGCGTTGTACGAAATGGTGTATTGAAAGGAGTTTCAAATGGGTAAGCAAAAAACACAAGTGGAACGCGAAATCGCTCTACGCGTAGGTGCTCGCATACGTCAATTGCGCGAAATACAGCATGTTTCGCAGATCCAGTTAGCCACTGAGATCGGTATTCGTGCTGGACCTTTAGGTTGGATCGAAAAAGGTAAGCATTTACCGTCCGGTCGTGTACTGTACCGGGTAGCACAGAAGTTGAATGTTCGGATTGACGACTTGTTTGAAGAAAACAATATTTGGCAACCGTTGGTTCCTTCTCGGATTAATTCAAGTTTAATCATGTTACCACCGGTGAGGGGGTGTAAGTCTGTAACAGCAGAGTCGGTGAAGTCCGCTCACATCATTTGTCAATCTGTTGCGACCCGGCTGTTGGAACTTGAAGAGTTGTGTGGTGTGCTTAAGATTTCAGAAATCCCGTTGCAGATTCCATTTACTTCAACTCAGCAGGGAGCTGAACATTTGTCTATTCAGCTTCGCCAATTTCTAGGGAATAGTCATGCGATTGGGTACGAGTATTTAGGGTTGTTTGAAAATGCTGGAGTTCGGCTGATTTGTATTGATCTACCGGAGGAGTGTGCGGCTTTTGCGGGATATGACTTGCACACCAGAAAAGCATTTTTATTTGTTAATAACCGCTTGAAAAAACGGCCGGAACTTCAGATGTCCAGTTTGCTTTTTGAGCTTGGGCGGATCTTCTGGCATACGCGTACGCTTGGAGCGGAGCTCGACAAGCAGCTGCACCCCAATCATACAAACGATTTGCTGAATGAAACAGAGTTTGCGACGTGTTTCACCTCGTTTTTCCTGATGCCCACCAGTGCGATGCAGGCAACTGTTTGGCAGTTAGGCATTTCTCCCGAGACATGGAATTGGGAGATGTTGTTGCGCATGAAAAAACGGTATGGCGTTTCAGCACGAAGTTTTGCCATACGTCTTCAGGAGTTGAAACTGAGTTGGAGTGATCAGCAGAAAAAGAATGCTCAGTATTATCTTTTCAAAGATGAGTTGGATGCTTTTCATGAGGAAAATGGCGATGAGGTGGAACCGGGCGGTAATCGTGCTCTGTTGTCAATGAACACCAGAATCGGTGATCTTGTTCTCAAGGCTGAGCAGTATGATGAGAAGGCCAAAAGTTCAGCCGTGTATGCGATTAAACGCACGTTGCGACAAGCGGGTGTTAAATTGAGTCTCTAACTGACGGAACTGACCAGACGAGGGTCGTTCCCTGCGCAGGTCCGCAAGATGGTGCCTGCGTTCATTCGATAAAAAAATTGTGAACCCGCTCCGGTAGGTTGTAAAGTTAAATGCCGCATATCGTGGTCCTGTTTCATTAAGCTA
>CAZSUM010000287.1:0-3831 GCA_964610015.1 uncultured Lentisphaeraceae bacterium | reverse complement strand
GCGCCTCCCGGCGCAGTTAGTCTGCCAGTGGCGCATTTACTTTGTCCTTTGACCGGAATTTCAGAAACGACAGAACGATCGAAAGGGTGCAAACGCAATCGAGGAGGTGTCATGAGCAGATTCAGAAGTTTTGGTAACGACGATGGCGAGGGGGCCGGGATTGATATGTCCCCGCTAATCGACTGCGTGTTCATCCTGTTGATTTTCTTCATTGTAACAACAACTTTCGTTGACGAAACGGGCGTGGAGGTCGACAAGCCACAGGCAGCCTCGTCGGTGAATCTCGAGAAAAACAGCGTATTGTTGGCCATCACAGCGAAAGGGGAGGTCGTCTACGGCGGCCAGGAGATCGGCGTGGGCGGTGTACAAACAGTCGTCAAACGCATGCTGGAGAAAGAGGAGATCCCTGTCATTATTCAGGCAGATCAGAGTGTACCCTCAGGATTGCTGGTGCGTGTCATCGATGAGGCGAAACTGGGCGGCGCCTTGAAAGTCAATCTGGCCACCAGCAAGGAGGCTTCTGGAACATGAGGTTTGGCATGCATAACCGCATCGGCGGTGACTGGCTATCGCGAGTATTCGCGTCGGGCGGGGCACTCGTTCTGGGTATCGCGCTGACGGTATCGCTCTTTCTGGTTTTGCCAATTCTAGAAAACATCGGCCGACCAGATGACAAGCCAGATCTGCAACTCACCACGGTGGATGCGGTCGAGCCGCCACCGCCCCCCCCAACAGTGGAGGAGGAGAAACCTGAACCACCGCCTGAAGAAGCCCCTCCGCCCGAACTAACGGAAAAGGCACCACCACTCGATCTTTCCCAACTGGAACTGGCCCTGAATCCCGGTATGGGCGACGGCGCAGGCGGCGATTTCGCGGTCAAACTGTCGGTGATCGGCGCGGATGGAACTGGGATGCAAGCCAGTGACAATATCTTTTCGCTAGCCGACCTCGACCAAGCACCTCGCGTAATCTTCCAACCCGCGCCCCAGTATCCGCCAGCATTGAAAAAAAAGAAGATGCAAGGTACCGTGTATATTCTATTCATCGTAGACAAGAACGGACGGGTGAAAGACCCAAAAGTACAGAAATCGGATAACCCGGAATTCGATAACCCCGCGCTGAGCGCAGTCAAACGCTGGCGCTTCGACCCCGGGAAGGTTGGCGGCCAGACCGTTCAATTCCGCATGCGCGTCCCAATCACCTTCGCTCTGTAGCAAGGCTTACGAATAACCGATCAATACAGCGTCAAAATCATTTTAGAGGAGAACCGATGAAAACAAAGATGCGTCACATGCTACTGGCCGCAACCTTAACCACCGCCTGTGTGCGAGCCGACGACTTGATCCAGATGCCCGAAACCTTCTGGAAAGAACCGTCGTTCCAAAAAGCGTTCATGGGCTCGTACGGGATGCGCTCCGAAATCGAACCGCGCGTGACTGTCCTCGAGAAAGAGAGCATGGACAAAGTGATGAACCTGTTGGCCGAAGACGACAACACCGAAAAGGCTGTGACACTCTTGGAGAAAACGATCAAGCCCGCGACCAGCGCGGTTTTTGACTTCACGCTGGCCAACCTCTATTTTCAGGAGGATCGGCTAACAAATGCGCTGACGTGTTATCAGGCCGCTGTTGACAAGTTTCCCTCTTTTCAACGTGCCTACAAAAATATGGGGCTGATTCACGTCCGACAGGGTGAGTTCGAAGCAGCAATCGCTCCGCTGACGAAGTGCATCGAATTAGGTGTGAACGATGGGCTGACCTACGGCCTGCTCGGTTACGCTTACACGATGGCTGAGTAATACGTCGCGGCCGAGAGCGCGTATCGGCTAGCCATGTTGTTTCAGCCTAAGACGTTGGATTGGAAGATGGGTCTGTGCCGTGTGCTGTTTAGGCAACAGAAATACGGCGAGGCCATCACCATGTGCGAAGAATTATCACGCTGTGATCCAGGCAAGGCGGACTACCTGCTTTTACAAGCCAATGCCTATCTCGGCCTCAAACAGCCGATGCAGGCGGCTGAGATCTATGAGTTGCTTGACCTCACCGGAAAAACGCCAGTGGCTGCGCTTCACACCCTGGGAGATATTTATATCAACGAGGATCATCTCGCACAGGCCGCCGACGCCTACACCCGCGCCTTCGTGCGGGATCAGAAACCCGACCTCAGCCGTCAGCTCCGCAACATCGAAGTGCTGATCAGCCGGAGTGCCTACGCATCAGCCGCGAGCCTCCTCAAAAACGTCTCCGGCCATACGGGAAAAGACGTGTCAGACGAAATCCGCAAGCGAATGCTCAAACTAGAAGCGCGTTTAGCGGCGGCTCGCAATGAAGCAGGCGCCGAACAGGCAAGGATTCTTGAGGAGATCGTCAAGCTCGACCCGCTGGACGGCGATGCCTTGATCCTGTTGGGCCAATACTATGCAGCCACAGACATGGAGAAGGCGATCTTCTACTTCGAGCGCGCCGAAGGGCTTGAAGCCTTCGAGGCTGACGCAAAATTACGGCACGCCCAGATTCTGGTAAAGAACGGTAACTATCAGGAAGCGGTGCCACTTCTTAAACGCGCACTTGATTTGAAACCGCGCGAAGATGTACAACGTTATGCAGAACAGGTTGAACGCGCTGCGCGATTACGCAATGGATAAGCGGCCTTTCTCACATAAAACACACACGAAGTCCATCCAACGCTCATAGACTTTTGCTTTACTAGCTGTGTTCTTCAGACCGGGTAGAGAGTGAATTTCACGAGACCTTTTCCAACACTCTCCAAGGCCTGCCGGGTGGCAGGTTGACCGGTCCTTTTTTTTATCTTTACGGCACTAAAACTGCCACCAAGGTTTTTTGACGGTAGCAGCGGCAGGCTCTTCCCGCTGAGATGCCTTGGCATCTTCTGGAGCCAGCAAGCCCTGCACTTGCAGCCGCTCAGAAGGAGGCACCAGCGCACGAGTCGTCTCCTGTGCTGTAATGCGATCCACCACGGGTTTTTCAACAACCGGCGTTTCTGTTACAGGGGCCGGCTTCTGTTTCTGCTTCATCTTTTCAAGGAGGTCTCGCAGTTGCGCCTCTGTGTCGTCATTCTGTTCCGCAGTTGATGAGTGCTCAGCCGTCTTCTTGGCATCTTGTTTCGCACGTTTGAGTGCCTCTTCAGCCTCTTTCTCGGCCCGTTCTTCCAACTGCTTTTCGCGCGCCTCTAGCAGTTTGTCATATTCCTTGTCCGCTTTGAAATTCGCGTCTTCCGTGGCCCAGCGCTGCTTCGTGCGCCGCATTTTTTCAGCAGATGGCATGGGATCAGCCAACTTGCTCTTCGACCAGCCGTAATCCACCCAGGACTGATCATCGGACAGAGCCGCCTTTCTACGCGCGGCCTCGGCCTCGAGATCTTGCGGTTTATCCAAAACGTAGGGCGTCAGGAAAACCAAAAGCTCAGAACGTTTTTCTTCTACTCTAGTAGATCCAAAAAGATATTTTCCAATAAACGGAATATCTTTTAGAAGAGGAATGCCAGACTCTGAGTTTGCAAGAGTGTTGTCAATTAATCCACCAAGTACAACTGTTTGCATATTCTCAACCGAGACATCCGCCTGAACCTTACGAGTATTGATCGATGGATAGTTCTGACCATTCACGTCTTGGTCTCTACCTCGTGTTTCAAACTTCTCTTCAATAGACAACACAACTGTACCGTTGGGATTAATGCGCGGAGTCACTTTGACAGTAATACCCATATCACGTTGCTCATAATCCGGAACCTCTCTTCCATCGTATGACGATCCCGAATAACGAACACCTTTGTACAAATACAGAAGAGATGTAGCTTCTATGGTCGCTTCTT
>CAZSUM010000286.1:1620-3859 GCA_964610015.1 uncultured Lentisphaeraceae bacterium | reverse complement strand
CGTTGAAAAAATTGTTTGCCTAGCTCTGTGAGAGCGTCAGGTGTGTTGCGTTGCTTAAAACGTTCCTGCCGCATTTTGTTTTCAGGAGAGGAAGCCTCCGAGAGGTCTGTGACGGGTTTACCCAAGAAGTCACGGATATACTCTGCTTCGGAGATGGGGGATCGCAGTCCTTCAGGAATGACCAGTCCTTTTGCTGCACGGGTAGCTGGTTGTAGGGTGATGGTCCAGCCATCGTGTTTTTTCAGCCATCCCTGTTCGTAAACATTAAACGTATTCTCGGAGACAACACGGCGCTGTTCATCAAGCACGAGCAGAAGTCGCCATCCAAGATCTTTGCTCAACTTCCTTGTGTAACGGCTACGGTGAATCGTTACGCTATCCAGAGGCTTGCTATCTCCAAGGTCGAGCTCAAGATGCGTATAGTAGAGTTCGATATCTCCATATCCAGCTGAGACCTTTGATCCGAAACTGACTCGCTGGGCGGGGTCTGGGTTGCCATCAACGAGAAGGTTTGCGTCTCTCTGAAGTTGTTCAGGTGTTCGTTTGAGCATATACCAGGAGTATTCCAGTCCGTGTGTGAAGACTTCTGGTTTTTTCAGAATGAGGTTTTTGTTTTCACTGTTGACACAAATCTCAGCGAGTTCCATCGCTTCAGAGAGGGGATTTGAAAAGTAGATATAGCGACCGACAATTGCTGCGCGGGTTGTAGAGATGAATGCGCTCAATAGGGTTGCGATAGCGATCGTTCGATACGTCATGTTCTTCATGAATTGATCTACCTAATGATTCGGCCATTGCGAGGGGATCAGCTGTCGCTCAATACCTGCTCCAGAAAGCTCCAGTGTTGGGTCGATACCGCGCCATGTGGTGCGGGGTTCAGGATCGTGACCCCACAGATCGATGCGCTGGTGGTCAATATCGTGGGTACGTGCATCGGCATGGATCTCAAAGGTATGGGGCCATCGTTCAAGCGTATTGGTATTACCGTCAGTTAGATTGCGGAAGCTAGAGCTGAGCGTTTCCGAATTTTGGATGGCGATACAGTGGAGAGTGAATGACTCGGGTTTGTCCCTGACCATGTTTTTTCCATTCGACCAGACTTCAAACTCTGCGACACCGAGGATCTGGGAGAGCCCGTTCCCGTAACAGACGTAGCGTCCCTCAACGGCGTAGGCTGAAAGCGGGGTGAAAAGAGCGCTCGTGAAGACAATGAAGAGCGACTCAATAAATAGATTTTTCATGATTTTATTTCTTACGCGGTGAGTTTTTGCAGAACCACTTCTCTCATCGCCTCTTTTGGGGCAACACACCCCGTCCAGCTCTCGAATTGGATCACCGCCTGATTCACAAACATCTCCAGACCACTCACGGTAATCAATCCTTGTTTCTTTGCATCGCTGAGCAGTTTTGTTGATAGCGGATTGTAGACAATGTCCATAACCCCCAGCCCTGAGTGGAGTAACTGGGTGGGGACCACGCTTTGGTCAACTTTAGGGTGCATCCCGACTGGGGTGGCGTTTATCAGAATGGTGCTTTCGCTTACCACCCGGGAGAGACTGGCATCATCAATAAGCACTCCGTCAATGGCCACATCGGTTTTTTCTGCAATATCGCGCGTTAGCTGGGAAAGTTCCTCTTTAATCACGCCCATCAATATTAACTTCTCGGGTTTGGCGTTAAACGCCAGATCAAAAGCGATGGCGCGGGCCGCTCCACCGGTTCCGATAATGACCACTCGGCTTCCCGCAGGCTGAAGTCCATTGTCTAACAGAGCTTGACGGGCACCTGGTCCATCACTGCCCAAGCCCCGCAGGCGACCGTTGTCGTTAATAATGGTGTTAATTGAGCCAATTCCCCTGTCGGCCTCGGAAATGTCGTCTACGCACGAGACCACCTCTACTTTATGGGGAATTGTAACACTTAACCCTCTAAAGTTATCCATGACGCGCATACCGTTTAGCACGTGGCCAACATTTCCAGAAGCCACTCGGAATGCGAGGTAGACATAATCCAGCCCCAGTTCACTGAAGGCACGGTTGTGTAAGGTCGGACTCATGGAGTGTGCCACAGGATTTCCAATAATTCCGCACAGTTGTGTGGCTGGTGATAGAGTTGCGATGGATCTCATAACGTTGTTTCCTTGTTGATCGATCAGCGTGTGTTATTGAGGATTACGGCAGACATGCTCTGGAACTCTTTTGAGCTATTCCAAAGGCGGTCGGTGAACAACGATTTCGAA
>CAZSUM010000286.1:0-1610 GCA_964610015.1 uncultured Lentisphaeraceae bacterium | reverse complement strand
TGTCACGTTCGATTAATTGCCGATGCCGAGAAAATTATTGCCCATGACAACACCGTCATCACAACATTGTCTCTGCATCCTACATCCCCCTTAAAAATCCCCAATTTAAAGCTAAACTTACACTGCCCTGTGGAAGATCGTCAAGTCGATTCCCGAAAAGCGCTTGAAGAGGTCTACAGACACTCTCTGGAACTTCAGGGAGTTACTTTTCTCCTTTTGTAAACTATTCCAAAGGCGGTCGGTGAACAACGATTTCGAAAACAGGAACTGCGCCATCACCATTCGGGACAATCTCTAATAGATGAGGCTCGTTTCCGATGCCTTGAATCAGGGTGGTCTGGTTCACGGCTCCGGGGACACCATTGGTTACGGGTATCCATACGTCCGTTCCCATGAGGTACGTCTGAAAAACGACATCAATCTCATTGGTGAATGGTTTTTTACATTGGCTAACCGCACCTGCGAATGTGAATTCCGACGGATTGAAGCGGATACGGCCGGACTTTGAAACAAAAGGTTTCTCGTGCGTGCCCTCGCCATCCTCACCTGTCACGCTTCCTTCGAGCATATAGCGGAATCGTCGTCCGTCTGGCGTCAAGTCTCTGATCTTGAGTGTCCATGCCTCGGCGACTGGTTGGTCGCCGAGCTCGATGCGGTTAAGTAGCGGCCTGCCGCTAAGCGGGTTTTTGTTCGAGCGGGTGATGGCATAGGCCGCTGCGAATGAAGAGGGCGGACGTCCATCGATGAGCACTTTGGCTGTGCCGAGTTTACCGCCTGCGGTGGAGGCGATCACGTCCACCCGGTTGCCGTGAAACGGCAAGCGTAACACGCTGTCTGGACAATCACTTGCCACGCCCGGCCCCCTGCGGCGCCAGGGTGTTCCCGTGAACGTGATTTCATCTGAACGCTCCTCTAATGGGCGGCGTGCCTCATAGGTGCGCACCGTGTTCATCCACTCGGACGGGAATAGCGTGTTGTAGCGGAAATGACGCAAGACCAACTCGCCCTGCAGGGCACCGCCTTTGCTGTTGAGATGAATCCCATCGACCAACAGCTCTTGCTTCGACAGATGATTGATTTTCAAGTAGCGTTCCCATACTTCGCGTAATTCTACCAGCTCGCAGTTGTATTTCTGTGCGAGGTATCGACGGAAATCCGACCCGTCGCTCTCGGTCTGATAATGTCCCATGCCGTTCTCACCAAAATTGGAAAAATGATGGGTCCACATCAGAATCTCTGCGGTTGTATAGCGGCGGATGTTGTAGACGATTCGCTCAAGTTCACCAGTATCATGTCCGCCGTAGACGTGAAATACCACGAGGTCTGGGTAGAACGGATACAGGTCGTGAACAGCCGTACGGACCAATACTGGGGCTGTATAACCGCCGATCGCTCGGTTTTCCACTGTGATATCGGCATACGGATAGCGCTGTTTTAATGCTTTCTCAATAGCGTTAGACACGTAGCGTTGTGCCACAACCGACTGACCGTAACAGAGAATCTTGACGGGATTCCGTTGCGAGGCGTTGCTGGTTGCTAGCAACGTCATGGTTCGCTGAATCCGGGCCCCGAATAGAAACGCGTCGGACTCGGAGGGAACCACAGGTGCA
>CAZSUM010000285.1:0-3900 GCA_964610015.1 uncultured Lentisphaeraceae bacterium | reverse complement strand
GGTGCCCTCACGTTTTTCACGCGTTTGAGCTGCTTCCATCCCTCCGTCTGCTTCAAACGGTTAGCATAGGGCTTGAGCGCCGTTAGCGAGAAATCATTACTGTCCCAACAAGCAGCCAGCGTCTCAGCAGCCGCCCGGCCGGATTGTGCCGCAATATGAATGCCTTTGATGCGCAAGGTATCTACTAACCCTGCGCCATCTCCAACAATCACAGCCCCATCAGTAACAACCTGAGGTACCGAATAGTACCCGCCTTCAGGAATCACCTTGGCGCCATACGCGACAGATTTACCGCCCTTAATGTGCTCCGCCATAGCCGGATGCGCCTTGAATTTACGGAAAAGCACATGCGGATCATTCTCAGCGTGCGCATAATCTAAGGCATAGGCGTAACAAATCATGACCTGCGTGGGTGAAACATGATAGACAAAGCCACCCCCGTACGTACACCAGTCAGCTGGATACCCAAAGGTGTGCGCGATCTCGCCAGCCCGCGATTCATTTGCAGGGACTTCAATGACCTCTTTAATACCAACCGCATAGGACTGTTCACGAGGTCCTTCCAACCCCTTACGCTTAATCAATTTCTCGGTCAGAATGCCACACGCCCCTTCACCCAGCACCACCACTTTTGCGTAAATTTCTTCGCCTGGGGTATAATTGGATTTCGGCGTGCCCGTGTGATCCACTCCTTTATCACCCGTCCGGACACCGATCACCCGTCCTTTGCTATCCTCAATCAGTTCCGTTGCCGCAAAACCAGTGTAGATCTCGGCACCCTCTTTTTCGCAAAGTTGTGCCAGATATTGCGTCAGTTTCGTCAGCGAACCCACCGGATAGCCATGCGCCTGCATCAGCGGCGGAACCCAAGGAATACGCATGCTTTTCCGCTCGTTAAACAACATATGGAAGGCTTCGCTACTGACACGTGCTTCAATCGGCATTTTGCTGATTTCTTCCTCAGTCAGCAACCCCGTGAAGCCACTCATATCCACCACTGCGCCAGAAAGCACATGACTGCCCACGTTCCGGCCCTTGTCCAGAATGGTCACGCGCGGCACCGACGTCTTGCCCTGCGCCTTCAGTGTACGCAACAGCGCCAAGGCTGTCGACAAAGAGGCCACGCCCCCACCCACGCATAGAATGTCCGTGTGAATCGGCTGTTTCATTTTCTTCGCCATAATGATTCCCCTAAAACGTTTTGTCCCCTGCTACTGCTTGCCGTTCGACTTCGCTTCAAGTTCAGAGATCATCAACGGCAGAATTTCAAAAAGGTCTCCGACAATTCCGAGATCCGCAATACCAAAAATAGGTGCGTTGGGATCGTTGTTAACCGCAATGATGGTGTCCGAAGCTCGCATACCCTCAAGATGCTGAATGGCACCAGAAATTCCGAAGGCGAGATAGACCTTAGGACAAACGGTCTTACCCGTCTGACCAACTTGGTGCGCCGGAGAAATCCATCCAGCATCCACACACGCACGTGACACCCCCACCACACCACCAAGTAAGTCCGCAAGCCGCTGAAGTTGTTGCAGATTCTCAGCTTTCTTCAACCCGCGTCCACCCGCCACAATGATTTCCGCCTCAGCGATATTGACACAAGAGGCGTTGCGTTCCGACTTAACAATACGGGTGTTTGCCGCAACCAGTTTGAGTGCTTCCAAAAACGTCTCGCCCGTTCGTTTGGGATCAGGCGTGATCATCTTAAAAACTTTAGGCCGTACCGTCGCCATCTGTGGCCGATGATGCGGGGTCATAATGGTGGCCATAATGTTCCCGCCGAAAGCCGGACGCGTCTGGTGCAACAGATGACTTTCCTTATCAATCGAGAGCGCCGTGCAATCAGCCGTCAGGCCCGTACGCGAACGAACCGCCACCTTGGCAAAAAAGGCCCGTCCCACAGCTGTTGCACCAGCCAAAATCACCTCGGGCTTGTATTTTGCAATCAACTGGTTCAACGCATCGGTATAGACATTGGACTCATATTCAGCCAACTCAGGTTGATCAACCAAATAGACCTTATCAGCGCCACCTGCAATTAAATGCTGCGCAGAGTCACTAATCTGATGCCCCAGCACTACAGCCGCAAGTTCGCATCCGCGATCACGCGCCAGCCGACGACCCGTTGCCAGCAATTCATAGGCGACTTCCTGAACTTTACCGTGATGTTGCTCCGCAAAAACCCAAATCCCTTTGAATACGGAGAGATCAGTTTTGGGCCCCGTGTCTTTGGTCGTCGCCGTAATCGCCTTAAAAGGACAGGCTTTGACACACGCATTGCATGCGCGACACTCTTCCGGTTTCACAACCGCCAGTTTGCCCTCCATATACAGGGCATCAAATGGACATGCCGTAATACACTTTTTACAACCACGACACATCGCGGGATCAATAAAAATTGGTGCGTCTGCCATAATTACGCGACTCCCTTTTCGTGAAGCAAGTTCAGAATTGCATGGACCGCAGCATCAGGTTCCTCACGGCCATCCACACGCAACCCCCCCGTTTTTGTGGGCGGCGCAAAAATCTTTACCACTTTGGTTGGCGACCCATCCAGACCGCACATAGCAGCCTCTGCGCCAACATCCTTGGCTCCCCAACGAGGAATCTCAGTACTTTTGGCATCCATCCAGCCCCTCAAACTAGCAAAACGTGGAATGGAAGCCTCTTTTACCACCGTCATCACCGCGGGCAACTGTCCCTCAATCACATCCACGCCCTCATCCATCAAGGTCTCGACCGTAAAGGTGTTGCCCTTGATTTCAATGGATTTGACATACGTTATGAGCGAACAGTTTAAAAACTCGGAGACCCCGGGTCCAACCTGTGCCGTATCCCCATCAATCGCCTGTTTGCCAAAAAGAACAAGATCCGGTTTGGCATTCACCTTTTTAATGGCCTGCGCAATGGCATAGGAGGTAGCCAAGGTATCCGCACCCGCAAACGCCCGATCAGTCAACAACACGCCGTCATCCGCACCACGGGCCATCGCTTCGCGCAACACGATTTCAGCCTGCGGCGGCCCCATAGAAATAACCGTGACACGTGCGCCATGGGTATCCTTCAACTTCAACGCCTCTTCCAGCGCGTATTCATCAAACGGATTGACAATGCTCTCAACCCCTTCGCGCATCAGCGTATTGGTCTCGGGATTGATACGGACGTTAGTCGTATCCGGGACCTGCTTGACACAAACAATTATGTGCATGAATCTCCCCCATAATCGCCCACTACGGGCTTACCGAAAATATGACAAGTCGATTTAAGCAAAAAACGGGTCCTGTGTCATGTCCACCATTTGGTTGAAAAGAGACCCCGAATGTCGAGTGTCGAAATGACTAGGCAGGCGTCCACGCAGCACCGCGTAGGCGTGACATTCGCGAGCATTTATTACGACGGTTTTTGCTGAAAGATGAGTCATCCTTTAGTTATGTCAGTGAAGAATCGGAAGTAGGTCACACATACAATCAATGGCGGCATCATATCGCTCTTGACGCACCTCCCCAAATCCGTATCGACAAAAACAGCTTTTGATTCCAGCCGACCGCCCTGCCGCAAGATCCGTGAAATGATCGCCAATCATCCAGTCTGCTTCTGTCAGAACACAATCCATACGGCGTGCTGCCAAATATAGCGGTGCGGGGTCTGGTTTGAGCCGGTCACACTCTCCTCCTCCGACAACAGCCTGAAATAACCCTGTAAGACCCAATCCTTCAAGAATCGTGTGGGTGAAACAAGCGGGCTTATTCGTAATCACAGCCAAACGCCACCCATCAGCGTGCAACGTGTTCAGACTTTCAGCCACACCCTCGTAAAGAGAGGTTTGATCCAAACAGTGTTGCTGATAGTGCACCTGTTGCCGCACAAGCATCGCATCCCAGTGCATCGGTAACTCCG
>CAZSUM010000284.1:0-3900 GCA_964610015.1 uncultured Lentisphaeraceae bacterium | reverse complement strand
AGCATAGTAAAGCATGGATGATGCGAGCGCGACGTTGACCCATTTGTCATCCGGCCGGGCTTGGGGCTCACGCCTGAAATCAATCTCAAGGATCTCGGTGTCATACGCACATTGAAGGCCTAAGAATTCATAAAAAGCTTTTTGTTTGGCAGGGTTGTAGCCTTGCTTGTTAATGGGGATCGTGCCGAAGTAATTGGTTCGCACCACATCGACCTCAGCATCGAGAACATCCGCAATACCATGTGCAATAATATCAGGGATTCTCTTATAGTCGATTTCGAACCCACTCTCTTCCCCCAGTGATTCAAAAAGTGCTTGCCGACTATGATAAAGCCAACTACCATCGACAAAGATCATTGTTTTAACGGACATACTATTAACCTTTCCTCTATCCAGTTTATTTATCCCCGAACGTTATCATTACAACGGGCTATTAGGATCTATAAATTGTGCCAGAATGTGCAGGCTCTGTCTATGTTCAAACAGCTACTTTAATGACAATTTTACGAACGGATTCAGGATGATTGCAGGGTTGGCAGGGCTGATGAGCATCATTTGGATAGAAGATTGCAAACATGCCTTGTTGGAGTCGAAAGAAAAGAGCATCCCCTTTATAGAGGGCAAAATCTTTTTCTGCGTCATACCGTTTAGCAGATGTTAAGTTCCGAGTTGGGGCATATCCAATCTGTTCCTGACCTGCGAGAACATATTGAATATCAATATATCGTTGATGCGCCTCTAATTTGCCCTCTCCAGTGGCTTGGGTTTCATAACTTTGAATCAGCGCAAAAACACGATCGCCATCGAGGTTTACGCGACCATCAGGTAACGCGGTATTAGCCGTTTCTTGAAGAAAAGCAAAAGCCTTTTCAAACAGAGGATGCAAAGAGGCATAGCAATGACAGTTTTCAAGTGTGTCGAGAATCATTTGAGTGTACCTTTCAAAATGAGTTAAGAGGAATGGTGCGTAATCGGGATCGGGTGAGTGCCCGTGAGAAAGTGAATCAACCCAGGCATCGCTGCACAAATCAAATCGCGACAGGCACAGTATGTTTCAAATGAGCCGCAGAAGGGGTCGTTGAGATCACTACCCTTTGGCGAGGCTGGATCGAAATCGCGCATCAGATAGAGTTTATCGGCAGCGTTTGGGAAACGGTCCAGCATCTTTTGTGCATGACCATTCGTCATCACGACGATTACTGAGGCCTCTTGAACCAGATTGGCTGTTACGGGTTGACTCCGATGTGTGAGATAAGAGGGGGCACACTTAATTTCAGCTAAAGCCGCTTTTGCGTTGCTAGAGATAGATGCGCCAGAAGTGGCTGCCAGACCAGCTGAAGCACAACGCCAAGGCTTATGCGATGGAGTCATCGCTCGGAAAGCTGCCTCAGCCATAGGACTACGGCAGGTGTTGCCAGCGCAAACAAATAAAGCGAGAGGACACATAGCTAACGAATTTTACTCTGGCAGCATCACATGCCATTGAAGGGTGCCACTATTTTTTGTTTTGATGGCAAGTGTGCTGGCAGTCATACCAGAGGGCGCATCTGGTGCTTTGACCCCCGTGGGGGTGATCGGCGGATCTTTTGTTGCTGGTGGAAAGTTTACGGTTGGGGGGCTCTCTTTGGGCGGTAGCTGCGGAGTTGCAACAATCGCAACAGGTGCTGGATCTGGTTTCTTTTCTGGAACGGGTTTAACTGCGGATTGTACGACAGCACTTGGCGGCACTACGGGTGGTGCGATTGGTTTTGCAGGTTGCGCTGGAGTTGAGGCTGCTTTTTCAGCATTCTTGCGGATCGCGAGCAGTTCTTCACTAACCTTTGAATTCTGCTGTTGCATTTTGATCAATTCAGAACGCAACTTCTCCATCTCTTGGTCCTGCGAGGCGATACGCTCATGAACTTTGGTTGTTATTTCACTGACACCATCTAGTTTTTTGTCAAGGGTTGACTTTAAATCATCGGTGGTGCGTGAGAGATGCCGCATGGACTCTTCAAATAGAACACTGGACTGAGGTGCGGGCGCTTGTTGGACCTGTGCGACTTCGTTTTTGCTGGCAAGGGCCACGTCAAGTAGCTTGTTTTGAACCTCCGCCATATTGCGCCACATAAAGATGCCTGCGCTGATAAAACCAGCCACAACGAAGCCCATTAATACAGAAAAGAAAACAGAAAGCTGCATCACACGTTTACGTGCTTGCGAGCGTTCAGCTTCAATATAATCCTGAAAGGCTTTCAGCACAGGGAAAGATTCTGCGTTGGCATGCGAGGCAGCTTGATACATGGCAACCAGACCGCCACTCGCTTCAGGCGGATCGTAGGGCGTGGCATCGGGACTCTGTTTAGGCGGAATATCTGTCATGATGTGATATAGCGTACGTGATTTATCGCAGGGGTTAAAGTGAAAACTTAGGCGGTGTTGTAATGTCGCCCGTGTATGCCGGTCAACTTGTCTCGCGCCCCGACGATTTATCCGAGCCGCTTGTCGACCTAACATGTTGCCCACGGTACTGGGTGGGTGTGCAGCCACGAAGACGTTTGAAGTGGCGGATGAGGTGACTGTGGTCATAGAAACCCACTTCTTGAGCGATGTCGCTGACCGTCCGGCCCGTGGTCTCTAGGAGCTCGCGCGCCGCATTGATTCGCGTCAGAGTCAGATACTCGATCGGCGGCATTCCGAAGAGCCGGTTGAAAACGCGTTTGAGATGCGTCTCGGAAATGTGCGTGATCTGAGCGAGGGTCTCGCTTTTCACCTGTTCGGAATAATGGCAGTGGATGTAGTCGATCACCTCCGCTAAAAGGTTATTCCACTCCGCTGGATTCGAAGCCGCATCAACAAAGTAGTACGCCGTGGCAACACCCATAATTTTGTGATTTCTGTCGTAGAGTGGAACTTTGTGACAGATGATGGGTTTCGTCGAATAGTCGGGGGAATGATACACGTTGTTTAAGAGCGGCTTACCAGTGCCCATCACCGTCATGTCCGTCTTGTAGTATTCGTCGGCAAACGGCGTCGGAAAGAAGTCATAACTGTTTTTTCCGATGGCCGCAAGCTCGTTGGGAATATTGCAAGTCTTGCAGTTCCAGCGATTGATGACCATGAGGCGGCCGGACAGATCCTTCATTATCCAAAACCGCATTAGCGACGTTGTAGCGGCTTTGTGGTTAATGGGGGAATGACGCATGCGCAATTTGAATCAGACATTATCTGAGGTGTTGACGGCTGCCGCCTTCTGGCTGCTGTCTTCTGGTGCCTTTCCTCTATTCGCCCAGCAGTATACCCAACAGGACATTGCTAACCGCCACACGGTTCCGTACCCGATTCAGCGGCTCTATCGCGATTGGATTTACCAGGACCTCGGATCGCTCAACGTGAAGAACGTTTTTACGTCTAAGGATTCCAACACAGTGGAAAAGAAACTGATGGCCAGTGTGCTTAGGGATATTAAGACCCTCAGAACTGATGCGGCAATTGGGGAGATTGTAAAAGCATTTAAGGCGCTTTCCGACGCCGGCAAACCAGGCTCCGACCCCGCGTGGTCGACCCTCTACTTTCAGGCGTGCGGGCTCCGCCGCAACGGGCGTTTGGCGCACGCGTTCAAAGATCAACCCCGGACGTTCATCTATGCCAAGCACTTCGTTTTCGGCGATGCCCAAGCCATGTTTGCGTTGACCGACCATCTGACCGACGCCGTCTTCCGCGAGACCGGGCGCGACTACCGCATGGGCGCGCAGCTGTGCAAAATGCGCGTGAACGAGGACGGCTCTGTCGCCACGGAGGTCATCCTCGACTGTCCGAGCGGCATCGTCCGCGATCCGTCCCTCTCCTACGACGGAAAGACGCTGGCGTTTTCCATGCGCACGGCGGACCAGGACCACGGCGGCGACTTCCACCTCTACG
>CAZSUM010000283.1:0-3904 GCA_964610015.1 uncultured Lentisphaeraceae bacterium | reverse complement strand
AGTCCAAGCATTGGGAAGGGGGGCCGAAATGGGAACGACACTGTTGTTTGCGTAGCTTCCGCTGCCACTTCCATTGATGACGGTCAGGGTGTTAAAAAGCATGGTGCGCTCGTATGCGCCAATATCGACTGTTGAGCCTTGAATACGAGCGTCACCTGCTGCGGCGAGGAGGCCATTGGTCTGCACATTGCTCCCGGCGTTGATGCAAGGTGAATCATCAGAGAGCTGAAAGGAGTTTAGGACAAAGAGGGGGTCAGCAATGAGATTATCTCCCCCGTCACGGGACACGCCTGCCTGATTAAGGCCAGGTGCAGGACTGGTACAGGAAAAAAAGAATTTAGATTCGTCAATACTGTTGAGCTCACTAGAGAAGTTTTCATCATTTGCGGCTCCGTTGAACATGACGATCGAGTTGTAAGCGTAACAACTAAAGAGCGCTGCGCCGCTGGTGGTATCGCAATGATTGCTCACTATGGTACAGTTTCGCAACGTCGTCCAATGGGCGGCACTTCCACGATAGGCGGCACACCCTGTGATGATGCAGTTAACAACCTGGGGTGTACGATTTCCTGTAGGCGAATAAACGCCACCGCCATTTCGAATCGGGTCGGTCATATCGTAGCCGGGTGCGACAGCGTTGGCAAAGCCGTTTTCGAGCGTGAAGCCGTCGAGAATGCCTGCACTTAGATAGGCGCAGCGAATGGCGTCGCTTCCAAAGCGAAGGGTCGCACTGTGTGGTTGACCGCGAATCATCGTAAGCGCGGCACCTTGGGTGCTACGAACAGTCACGTTCTTTGTGATGGCAAGGCGCGATTTTCCTGCGCTGGCCGCTGTGGCGACTGGCGGGTTAGTGTAGACCCCCGGAGACACGAGCACCAGATCGCCAGAGGTGGCTTGGTCAACGCCCTTCTGGATGGTTTGGAACGGTGCCAGTGCACTCCCAACGGCGGTGTCGCTACCTGTCGGGGAGACATAGTAGACGGCCGCGTTGAGCTGTGTAGATATCAACAGCGCGCCCACTATAGCCAAGGCAGCGCAGGATGGAAAACGTGCGGTCATAATTAATCCTTCTCCGCGTGCGGTTCGGAGAGGATAATCCTAGCCGCACGGGCGTTTTCAGGTCAATTTGGTTTAAGGCGTCTGCAAGAGCGGTGTCAGAGGGATTTCGGTGGGGGTTATCCCCGCCGCTTCCCGCTCGCTGATGGGCTGTGTTGCAGGCAGTGGTTTTACGGTCAGAGGCTTCATCTCTGGCGCTGGCAAGGCGGCTGAACCATCCTTCGATGCAGTGATAGGTTCTGTTGGAGATTGACGACTCTTTTTTAACGGTTTATCAGAGAGACTCATCACTTCTTCTTTGGTTCTGTCGCCTGGCTCTTTGAGTGCTCCGGTAAAGAGGTCACGGCCCAAGATGGCGTTCTTTGGCATGCCTGCGTCTTCTTTGATAGTCATCGGGTCTGCAAGGTTGACGGTTACAAAGATGATAATTTCTTTTTGATCTTTGCCACGGCTTTTCCAGCCGAACAGACGCGGTCCGACCCAAGGCAATTTGCGCAACCAAGGGATGCCAGAATCCACATTACTTTCCGTTGTTTTTGTCAACCCACCAATAACTGCAGTGGTTCCGCTGTTCATGGTGAAGACGGTTTGGAGACGTTGCATGTAGATGATTGGATATTTTGGCGTGGGGGTGGTACTGGAGTCGATTCCCGAGAACTCGTAGTAGCGCTCGAAGTTGCTAATGGAGGGTTCGATATTCAGCGTGATCAATCCCGAGGAGCTGATACGTGGGGTAACCTTTAAAATAAGTCCATAACTGAAAAAGACCTCGCCCGCAAAAAGGCCTTTGCCCATGCCGTCCTTGTCACCTTTTTCACCGGGGATCGCCTCTAGAGTCGCCGTGATATCAAGCTGATCGCCAGTGGTGCCGGTTCGAGAGGACGTAACGGTCAGGTTAGGTTCTTTCGTGGTCATATCGATCATGGCCTCTTTTTCATTGGCGACAATGATTTTCGGGTTGGAGAAGATCGATGCGCCATCCATCTGTTCAAACGCGTTCAAAGCAAGGCTGAACGCATCCATAGAGAGTGAGCCACTGAACACCCGATCACGCGAATGGGTGCGTGTTGAATCAAACGTACTGGAGAGTTCACGACTAATCTCGCTGCTACGTGTGCTAGCGATGGAGGAGAGCGTGTTTCCGGTATCGGTCAGGTTGAGAATGTCATTCGCTTGATTGCGAGAAGAGCCGCTATCGCTAGAACTGGAGCTGTCGGCACTACTAAGCTGACTACTACCCAGCGTGTTATTTCGACCACTGGTTTTGCTTTTGCCACTACTTGTTCCGTAACCAAGGCTGGCACCATTAAATGAGGCACCCCATCCATCTTCAGTTCCTAGGCTGTCCCATTTCATGCCGAGTTTTCTGCTGGCCGCTGCACTCAGTTCCACAAAGCGGACTTCGATATAAACCTGAGGTGAGGGCTTATCGATTGCGGTGATGATTTCTTCGCATTCAGAAATCTGCTGCTCCGTACCGGTAAGGATGATTGCGTTGGACTCTTTAAAGGGTGTTACAACACCTCCGGTCGTGTTGAGTGTGGCTTTGAAAAGATCGGCCACGTCAATCGCCTTGACATACTCTAGGTTAAAAACCCGTGTAAACTTGGGTACTTCAAGGGTTTTGTTGTTGATCACATAGATTTCAGAACCTGCGGGTTGTTCCACCAATTGCAACCCCTGCGGATCAAGAATCGAGGAGAGGCCTTTACGCCACGGCACATTATCGAGCCGAACACTGATGTTGGCCTGCAGGTTGGTTCCACCGGAAATGATGTTAGCACCCGTTGCGTCACGAAACGCTTTGATAACATCTGCCAGAGGGGTCTCATCAAAAGCCATGGAGACAATAGCTTCTTTACTATCCGCCGTATCGGTTACGCGAACCGATGGAGCTGTGTTGGTCGGAGCTCTGCTTTTTGTTGCTTCCTCGGTGTTTTCGGGAAGGGGGTCCTGTGCATGAGCAACCACTGACAACGCGGCTGTTAGCAGAGCTGCCCGGGCGTATGTATAGACTCGGGGGATACGTTTCATTGGAGTAGTCCTTTTACTTTCTGATTGATTGGGAGAGAGGGAGCGTCTAGGCGTTGCGCCTTGATTTCTTTGAGATCAAGTTCCTGGTTTTTGAGAGAGGTGATTTGCCAGAGAAATTCGATTCCTTGATTGGTGACACACAGGGTGTCGCCTGGCGTGTAGGTCCGACGATTGATCATAGCGAAGACACGTTTTTCTCCGGTATTTGGAATAACAGATTGTGTAAACCCGCTTATTGTAAGCGTCTTACGTGCTAAAGTCCAGTCGCTGTCACTAATGGGCTTGATCACGGGCGGGGGTACTACTTGAGGCTTAGGCACGACTGGCTCGGCAGGCTTTGGTACAAGCACTTCCGGTTTGGGGGGCTGATAGCCAATAGGCCAGAAAGGGTCACGAACATCGTTTGCAACTGCGGATCGCAGGAACAACGTACAGAGCAACATGAGAAGGAAGAACTGGGTCATGGCACGCTCCGTTTCTCGCCTTTGGCCAGCCATTCAAAGGTGATGAACGCCCGATGGTTCTCTAGGTTTTGCGGCTGACCGAGGATTTTGAGCCCAGCAAGGGTGCAGAGGGGGAAGGAGGCTTCGGTTTGCGATATAAAGGATACGATGGAGGTGTACGCGCCCTGTCCAGCGAATTCAATCAACTGTCGGCCATAGAGTTGCAAAGGCGTGGGTTGCGGTACTTGCAATCGCAGAAACCGACTATCTTTGACACTGGTAATCGAAAAACCCGATTGTTCGGCAATCGGATCAAGTAGTGCTTTTCCACGCATGGCGTATGAATTCAAAAGCGGTTTGAGAAGTCCTAG
>CAZSUM010000282.1:3375-3920 GCA_964610015.1 uncultured Lentisphaeraceae bacterium | reverse complement strand
CGTCGGTGAAGGAGACGCCTGCATAACATGCGTGGCAAAGCTCTTTAGCTAAAGACAATGCCTCAGGTCAGCCGGAAACAAATCTCCTTGGGTCAGAGTCATCATACTCCTCCACCGCAGAATGAAGGGACAACCATACGCGATTTAGTCACTGAACTCAAGCTTCATTGGTGTTTAGGATCGGTAAAAGGCTACGTTTGTGTAGCCTGGAAAATATAACATCGACTTTAACGGACAAAATCTTATACGGTTCTCATGGTTTTAATAAGGGGCTCAGCACTGTTCCAGCGTAATCGGAGACTCCATGACAAAACTATTTATCTGGATCGGGGTGTTTGTCGGCGGATGGCTTGGCTGGTTTTTAGGGGATCTCATGGGATTTGAGTTTCTCGGATCCTTTATGACCAGCAGTCTAGGCAGCATCATCGGCGTCTTCATTGGCTGGAGAATAGCTGACCATTATTTCTAAAAAAAAGGGGAGAGTTATGAATTGGGAAAAATTGATGAAAAAGATCCGTCGTGCTGTTCTTGTTTGTGCTGTTCTT
>CAZSUM010000282.1:0-3365 GCA_964610015.1 uncultured Lentisphaeraceae bacterium | reverse complement strand
CGGCGCGAACGGCCACTGCTGGCGATCTGTTGCTGAAGAAAGGTGACCGGGTCGCGATCGTTGGCGATTCGATTACCGAACAGAAGCAGTACAGCAAGTACATGGAACTTTATCTGTTGGCTTGTGTGCCACAACTCGATCTCACGATGTTTCAATTCGGCTGGGGTGGAGAGCGAGCACCGGGATTTGCACGTCGGATGGAGAACGACATGATCCCTTGGAAGCCAACTGTGGTGACGACCTGTTTTGGGATGAACGACGGTAGTTATCGCCCGTATGAAGAGCGGATTGGCAAGGCTTATGAACAGGGATCTCTTCTGATCCAGAAGCGGTGTAAGGAACTCGGTGCACGGATGGTGGTTGGCGGGCCGGGTCCCGTGGATGTTGACACGTGGCGTGCGTCCGAACCTGACGCCGACAAGTACTATAACGACAATCTGGGAAAACTGAGTGAGATCGCCGCTAAGCTCGCGTCCCAAAATGGGTTTGCCTATGCGAATCTGCATCCGCTGATGATGAAAGTGATGTCTGATGCAAAGGCCGCCTTTGGAAAAGAGTATGCGGTGTGCGGTGGGGATGGTGTGCATCCAGGGCCCAATGGTCATCTGGTGATGGCCTATGCGTTTCTCAAAACGATGGGTCTGGACGGCAATATTGGCACCTTCACGGTGGACATGACTGGCGGTGCTATTGCGACGGACGGTCATCGTATTTTGTCAGCCGACAAAGGACTAATCACCATCGAGAGTGTGCGCTATCCCTTCTGTTTTTCTGGCGATGATAAGTCAGCAAATGGAACGCGGAGTATCCTGCCGTTTCTGCCGTTTAATCGCGATCTGAACCGACTGATGCTCGTGGTTAAGAATCTGACAACACCGTCGGCTGAGGTCACGTGGGGCGAAACAGCCAAGACCTTCTCGAAAGCCGAGCTTGAGTCTGGGGTGAATCTTGCGGAGGCTTTTGCGGTTACGCCGTTCTCGCAGGCTTTTGCCGAGTTGGAGAGCGTGGTGGCCCAAAAACAGGCGCGGGAGACTCGTACCATCAAGAATCTGATTTCAAATCTTCCGGGTTTGGAGGCGGATTTCAAGGATGACCCAGCGTTCTTGAACGCGTTGGGCTTGTTGCGTCGTAAGTTGTTGGAACAAAGTGAGAGAGATGCCTCTCGGGCACGTGCGACGGTTAAACCTGTAAAGCATACGCTTCGAATTGTTGCGAAATGAGAGGGCGCGTTGTACCGGAGTTAAATCGATTCCCAGCTTAAGCTGGGAATCCCAGAGTTGTGACTAACAGCACGTAGCGCGACAAATCATAAGGGAATGAAAAAACGTCTGATACAGTATTTTGTGCTGGCTGCTGTGCTGTTGGGGTTGCCCCTGATGTGTGTGTGGCTCGGAGGCCGAGACGATTTGCTTGAGGGCCTGCAAGCCTTTCCCCCGCGGACAGAAGATTGGGGGCTTGATCCATCAAAACTCTGGAATATGCGCCGGAACTTTCTGAAGCCTGATCAGACCGTCACTTGCAGAGCGCGAATCCGCCCACGCAGGTGTCAGCTCCATAACCGTAGCTCTTGATCTTGACGAACAGCTCACGCTCACTACGTAACGTTTCTGGAATAGCGAACAGGTGTTCTGCCGCCTTTGAGCTTACTCGTGGCGTCTCGATCCACGTCACGCCATCTCCAGAGGTGAAAATATGTACGGGATCGCCTGTCTTCCGGTGCTTACTCAGAGCCGCTAGGAGTACGAAGTGCTTGGCCCCCTTGCCCTGGTTTGCCAGCGGTAACTTGTAGACCAGCTCATCCACATAGAACCACCACGTTCCGCAATTCCCCCCCTTGCCGCTAACGAAGGCTTCTTTTGTCGCTGTTGGGTCATCCCCGATTAACAAACTCCAGAGCACATCGTCACGCTTTTCAAACGGCAAGGGCACCAAACGCGCGGGCGTATCTGGATTCGGCATGGCTTGCGCTTTGAAACCCTTCTCAACGTCGCAATACACACGTGCAGCGATGCGCCCCTCACGCATTCCATAGATCCAATACCCGTCGATGCTCTTGGCATGCGTCGCTTGTGCAATTCTCGTTTTGGGTAAGGCAAAAACAGACAGGCTGTTGCTGTGAACATGCCCTGCCAAGAGCCAGAGGGGCGTCGTCTGTTCCGCAAAGACTTCGCGCACCATTGCTGGGATTCCACGCTCGCGTTCTGTCATGCCAAGCGAGGGTTGGTGCACCAACACGATCACCGGTTTGTTTCGTGGAAGAGCCGCGCACGTTTTGCGAATCCACTCACGTTGTTGTGCATCGATGGAACCATCATGGCCCCCGTTCCACACTTGAAAATGGATGCCCGAAACCTCAAAAGTCTCATAGGGTTGGCAGTCAGGGAACGTCTTACGGAAAAATACCGCATCTGTTTCGTTCGGCATGGTGTCGTGATTACCGATCACAAGCTTGAGAGGGATATCTTTGCGGAGCTTGGAAATCTCCACCCGTAGATCATCCAGTTCTTTTCTAGCACGTTCCAGCCCCTTGGCGTTTGGCGTATGTCCGAAACTACTTGAGACATTGCATCCGTTGTCACCCAGGAGCGCTACAAATTGTGGAGCAGGCTGCATCGTGTTCCAAGCGATTATTTGATCAGCAAAGTGTTGACTGTACTGAGGATAATGGACGTCTCCACACACCACAAACACACTGTTCCCCTCAGCTGTAGGGTCAAATCCCGCCATGCGGAATGCAGTGTGCCACTCAGTTGTCCAAGGGGTTTCCGCACCAAAAGTTGGGAGCCCTCCCCATGCCGCCGATACCCCAACGACCACCTTTAAAAAATCGCGTCTATTCTGCATTGTGCCCTCTGTCCTGTTTTATGGGGTGTATGTCTACATTCTTATTTTCAACGCTCGTGCTAACCCCATTCATTACTCTGCCAAACCTGACACCTTTTCGCAATCATCGTTTGTGCTCGGTAGATTTTTTTTGGAAAGTGCGACGGTATAAAGGAGGGCTTCAGTCTAGCCGGACGTATGGGCAACGGCCTGTCTAAAATGAAAAAAACCCAACAAAACAACTGTTTTGTTGGGGTTCTCATAAGATGGTGGTAGGGCTTGGACTCGAACCAAGGAAGGCGTAAGCCAGCAGATTTACAGTCTGCCCCGTTTGGCCACTTCGGTACCCTACCGGTAGATAAAAATCAGTTGAAAATATGGCAGATTTTGAGGTCTGTGTCAACGCGCGAAAAATACTTTTTTAGGTCACGCGATGTTGCTGTTTGATAAACGGATATACGCGTGGCATGATTCTGCAAAAGAAAGCCTGAGGTAGGTTGTAAAGTTAAATGCCGCATATCGTGGTCCTGTTTCATTAAGCT
>CAZSUM010000281.1:0-3922 GCA_964610015.1 uncultured Lentisphaeraceae bacterium | reverse complement strand
ACCTCCATGACAAACAGAACCACCAATCCACCCAATAGATAGGCCGCCCACCGACTGATCTTTTTTAACCGCTTTTTCTCAACATGCATACGCTTCATGCCCCTGTTTTTTGTACCGTTCTGCATTCTCCTTCGGACCTAGTGCACACAAATCACCGTCCCCAAATGAGATACCGATGCGCCCACCGTATACAAACCATCTGACAATAACTCGGAGGAAACGTCAAAGACAAGAGAAGCCCCAGTGCGTTCTGGATCAACCCCTATATCCACATAGTCTGACGACACATCTGCGCGCCACAATAATCGATAGACAGGCTTCTTTTCTGCTACGATCGTATCAATTCCAGCATCGGTGAAAGTAAACGTCAGACAAGCATCCACTCCATCTGCTGTCGTCTCATCTAGATACCACTCGCGTTGCCAACGCAAATCAACACAAGTTCCAGTCCCTGCCGATACCCACGCATTGGTCGTACCGTTATTCCCAGCAATCAGAAACTCGTCGTCAGTAGCAAGCGAGCCATTCAGCGCTTCTAACGAAAGCCCCGCAGAGGATTCACTAGCCCGCAGAACACCCGCAAAACGTCCGGTTGTTCCATTGGTAACACAGCCGATGCCAACCACATCAAAGGCACATCCCCCATTCGCAGGTGTTGTCCCCGCATAGAAGGCATCGCTCGTCAAAGTTAGGCCATACCGTGCCGCAAGATGATTGCGAATAATACACCGTTCGGCATCATTCAACGCGCGATTGTAAAGACGGACTTCGGCGATATCGCCAATGAATGAGGGGATGTTTGAGAGTGTCCGTCCAATAGCAAACGTGTAATCAGTAGGTGTACTGAGCACTGTAGTACTGACCAGTGAACCGACGCTGCCATTTAGCCACGCACTGTAATGATAGTTATCCAGCACCTCCCGACGACCGCAGTCCGCCAAATAGGTTGCTTCTGCCGTTATAGGCAGATCGCACTGGGCTAAGACAAGGTTTTGAAAGCGGAAATTACAGCCACCCGTTATCCATCCACCGAAACGGTTCACCCCCACAGGAGTCTCTAAACCAAAGATTCCTTTTTCACCGATAATCGTCGGTTTAAAAACAAGAAACCATGTCATGCCTTCCCTTATACCCAGATCAGTCGCCGCATGTGTCCTCAAAAATGAGGAACCGGAAAAACGAAGTACCGGATGATAACCGCCATCAAGCCGTACCAGCCCCTGTGCAACTAACTCGGAAGTTCCGTATACATCAAGCACATCTCCCGCAAACCCTAGGTTGCCCCAATTAGTGACGGACGTGTCAGAACTACGAACCCTATCCGATGCGCGAAACCAAAGGTCCAAATCCGGAGTCACTCCTGCATGATAAGCAGCGGGGACTCCATCCCAAGGCTCACCTACACCCAGCGTATAGCAACCCGTTTCAAAAGTAGCGTCATCTAAGTCAAACTCGATCATTCCCTCCGCAACGTTAGCGTTTGCCATCAGCCCTGTGAAGGTATGAGCACGATCCGTGCGATAAAACAGCTTGTATGTCGCACCCGGAAGATTCGTCACACCTGCTGTTGACAAATCGAACGACAAGCGTATGCCTAATGCGTTTGTCGTTGTTTTCTGAATATACCACTCGCGTTCAAAACGCTGGTTTGCAGAATCTTTCATGATCCAATAATTCGTGTTACCCCGATAACCCGCCATGACAAATTCACCGGCATTTAGCGAATCCCCTAACGCCAAGAGCGTCAAACCACCGCAATTCGCACTCTCTAACACATCGCCTACGACGGGATAGGCCGAAGACGTAAAGCTACCAACCCCGACCACTTCATTGTGGAACCCTGCTTGTGGCCCGTCCCCCCCTGCATAGACGTCATTCGTAACCAAAGGCAACCCATACCGTGTCGCCAAAGCATTCTGAACAATCACACGCTCCGTATCACTCAGTGCCCGGTTATAGATAATGAGCTCAGCAACATCCGCATTTAGGTATCCTGTCGTCGTAGCATCCAGCATATCTCCGATTCGGAATTGGCTTGCGGTGTTTAACACTGGCGAGCCGAAGGCCGTATTGGTTTGTATCCCATCAAGCTGTACTGTCAATTGAGAACCACTGCGACGGCTGTCCAAAAGTTCGGGGAAAAGAGGCGTCAAATAAAAGTCACACTGAACGCCTGAATTCAAAGCACGAAGTTTGTTAGTCCCTACGAAAAAAGCGCCAAACCTGCAATTATTAAATGACAAACCCAAAAAATCTTTGTTCGTCGTGTGATCTCCCAAAAGACGATAAACAACAAACCAAGTCGAGTCCGTTGTCACATTGAGTTGCGTATCAGCGAGCGAGACCATCTTCTTTGACCCATTGAAAAACACAGCAGGCGCAAAACTACCGTCAGCCCGAGTAAAAGCGTCTGCCTTATAAACCGGCATTTGGGAGACGATGTCTTGTGTTACCGTCACAGCACTATCACCTTCGGCAACCCAATTAGAAATCACACACCCCTGCGAACTGACACCGTCATTAATGCCGGTACTCGCCCGAAACCAGACTTGCAATCCATTCGTCACAATCGAAGAACCCTGCCCTGCACAGAGCGTACCTACCAACAACCACTGATGAACCCAAAAGACGACCAACCTAAACTTACGGGTATGGTGAGACGTGCTTCTCGTCATTTGCATCTTTTTTTCCCTATCTCTCATCTTAAAAAACTCCCCTTTAATGAAAAATTGCGATAATTGACTCTTTGCTATCGACTTATATTACCATCCCAAACTTATGAAAAACACGCGTTCAAGATTTTACGATTCTATTTTCTTGACCATCACGCAAGTTAAGAACGTTATTTTATTCTTCTCCCGGATCGGGTATTCTAAAAAAAAGCAGACAGGAGTCGGCATGGTACCCCTTTCTCGATTTTTATCGTCACCTCTTCGCGATTTGGTGACCCTCGTCTTTTTGGCGGCACTCGTGCGTGCCCAGACCCCGCGCGATTTCGCGATCGATCTGAGCGCTACGCCTTCCACACATACGCCGTGCTTGACGCTCAACTGGAGCATCCGGCGGCAAAACAATATCACGGCCCAAAAGATACACCGGCGACTCAAGGGAGCAGCCATCTGGGCGAAGCTGTCGGACCTTTCAACCAACCAGACGAGCTATGCGGACGACACGGCCACGACGGGCGTAGAATACGAGTATTGGATGGAGCGCACCTATACGGGCATTAGTCCGACGACAGCGATGGGTTACCTCAGCGCTGGCGTCGATGTGCCAATGGTGGAGAGCCGGGGCAAGTTGCTGCTCGTCGTGGATAGTACGATGGCCGCGCCGCTCGCTCCCGAAATCGCCCAGTTGCAGGCTGACCTCGTCGGCGAAGGATGGACAATACAGACAATCACCGCCTTGCGCACAGACACGGCTGCGAATGTGAAGGCGCAGATTGTAGCCGCATATAACGCCGATCCGACGAACCTCAAAATGGTGTATCTGCTCGGACACGTGCCTGTGCCCTATTCGGGCAATTTCAACCCGGACGGTCACACCGACCACGTCGGCGCGTGGCCGTGCGACGGCTACTACGGGGAGGTCGACGGCACGTGGACCGATACGACGGTCAACAACACATCGGCCTCAGACGCACGCAACGACAATATCCCGGGCGACGGGAAGTTTGACCAGTTTTATTTTCCGAACCTGTTGGAACTGATCGTCGGTCGCGTAGACCTGAAAGGCATGACGCACGCGCCCTCATCGGGCGTGTCCGAGACTGCCCTGCTGCGGCGTTATCTACGTAAGGCGCACGACTTCCGCATGAAACAGGGCACCTATGCCGACATCCCACGGCGCAGCCTGATCCGCGACGGGTTCGGGTACTTCAGTGGTGAGAATTTTGCAATCGCTGGTTGGGCATGGGCGTTTA
>CAZSUM010000280.1:0-3928 GCA_964610015.1 uncultured Lentisphaeraceae bacterium | reverse complement strand
CCAAGCAAATACGCATGGGTAAGGGCTGATTGCGCCGCCTATGGGATGCTAGTGACTTGCAAAAAGGATTGCGCAAGACCGTTGAGCATCCAATTAGGATAGTTTTTGGGCTGAAGCGGATTTTTTGTCCAGTTTCTTCACAGGTTTACGGGGATTATCCAGATCTAGATCGTCGCCCATCTCTTTTTGTAGCTCTAAAAAGTCCTGCTTCAGATCTTTGACAAGCGGAGCATACGCAGGATTATCAACGAGGTCGTTCATCTCCCAAGAATCATTTTTGAGGTTAAACAGGCGCATCTTTTTCTCTGCAAAGGGATAGAAGATCAGCTTCCAGTCTCCCTTTCTAATCATGCGCTGATTGTTGATGTATTTTCCGTAAATTCGCTCATACGGCACCTTTTTCTCGCCACTCAGAAGAGGCAGCACACTGTTAAATTCCACATGCGTTGGTTTTTTAGCGCCAGCCAAGTCCAGAGCAGTTGCCATGGCATCCTGTAGATAGATCGGGGCATCGACACTTCTGTTACCCTTGATTCCGGGGCCCACAATGATAAACGGGGGGCGCATGGAATGTTCATACATGTTCTGCTTCCCAGCCAGACCATGATGCCCAACCGCCAATCCGTGATCGGCCGTGAAAATGATCACCGTATTATCCGCCTTGCCACTGGCCTCCAGAGCATCTAGCATCCGGCCGATATGATAATCCATATAGGTGATGGAGGCGTAATACTCCTGACGGTTTACCTTGACGGCATACGCTGTGCGAGGATAGGGCATCAGTTTCTCATCGCGTAGCCCCTTGCCACATATTGCATCTGCATAGGGATATTCCGGCAGAAAATTGACAGGTATTTTGATGGAATCCAGGGGATACAGATCCACATACTCTTTGGGCGCCTGTCTCGGATCATGCGGGGCATTGAAAGCCAGATACATAAAGAAAGGTTTGTCGTCCTTCTTAGCCTGCTCCATAAACGCCAAGGTGTTATCGGCAACTACCTGAGTCCAGTGCGTTCCCCCCTTCCAGAACCCGTTGTATTGGGTCTCCCAAGGTTTCCAGCCGTTCTTATAATCCTCGGCATTTTTTGGACGGTCATATCCTTCCGGCGTCTGATTGGGCATACCTGGACGCACATCCTTGACCACATCAAATCGGGGCTGCCCTGGAACATGCCACTTGCCGGTCATATAGGTGGTATACCCAGCATCGCGCATCAGTTCTGACCAGTGAGGATATTGCTTGATTCCCTCTTCAGCCCGATTCACAAAACAGCCGCTATTCAGCATCGCCCGGCTGGCTACGCAGACGGCTCCGTTCCAGGCTCCCATGTTATAACACTGCCGAAACGTCACGCCTCGGTTCACCAAACGGTCAAGATTCGGCGTTTTAACCTCAGTCAGACCAAAGGCTCCGATGCCCTCATAGGTCAGGTCATCGGCAAAAATAAACATCACATTGGGTTTATCTGCACCGAATGCCGTCAGGTGCAGAGTTGTAAGCGCGACCCCCGTCAAAACGGCTTTTAAAAATAAGCGCGTGATCCAACTGCAATATTTTTCGGATAGTGATTTATTCATGATCTTTCCCCTCGTTAGATTCAATTGCCCATTAGGCGACGCAAGTTCTGGAGCCCTTGCTGGAGGCTCTGGTTTTGATCGGTGGTATTGGCAGGTGTGGTTCCGGTCGCCTCGGCGGCGGCTTCTTTCGCGGCGGCCTCTTGTGCTTGGCGGATCAGCGCATTCAGGTCGGGAGGGCTGCCTGCTTGTGTGCCCTGGGTGCTCTTAACGCCTGACGGCTGAGGCATTGTAAAGCCGCCCATACTTTCCATCATGATCTCACTCATACTTGCTGCTTTGACGTAGTCCTTGGGGATTGTGAAGAGACTGGTAGCTGGCGTGGCGAATAGGTAGTTCTTGAAGAGCAGGACACTCGTGATCGTCATCGGTGGCTGGTCTGGCTCAGCCTTCATCGTCGTGGACGCAGTCATCTTGACGGGCATGTTTTTTTGTGCGGGCGAAAAGAGCATGTCCATTTCTTGCGTCCCGCCCTCTTCAAGGGTAACGGTCAGGTGGCGCTTCTTGCAGGTGGTGCCCTCGAAGACCTCTGTACCCGCGTCAGTCAGTTTGTAGGCGGGATCTTTGCCTGAGGTATCTGACTTTTCTTCCTCCTCCTCGGAGTTGTCACAGTATTTCTTTTTATCTGGGAAGAGCACATAATTCTTAGGCTGGCCATTTTCCTGCAATTCGAGCGAGACCATGCGCAGGTTCATCATGGGCATGGTGGTTTCTGTACGCGTCAGACCGTCGCGTCGGTAGATCTTAGACAGGATGACCATGCCCATGGACTGGAGCTCCATGTCGACCGAATATCGCTGCTGTAGTCCCAGCTCTTTCTCGAGCTTGAACCAGCATTCGGTGCCGGCTTGGAGCTGTTTGCTACTCCCTTGCGCGAACAGGCTGACGAGGGGTAGCGTTAGAAGACAAAGCAAAGTGGTAACACGGTAACAACGTTTCATGTGCATTCCTTTTGACGTTTAAAGATTGGGATCAACATGTATCACAGTATATACGGGTACAGGACGCTTGAAAAGGGGGAGGGGCACAACTTACGCTTAAGCATCGCAGATATCTTCAATCAATAGACAAAGGATATCTGCCGTTACTCGCTGGAGGTTCTGGTACAACGTGAGAGGAACAGGCGTTTTGAAGTGCGCTTTTATGTGTCTCTGCGGTTCATGACAAAGAGGAAGATCGACCAGAGGGTCATGGCGCTTATGGCAATGCCGAAGATCGGCCAGCCGCCCCAAAGGGCCAGCAACGGGATCGCCGCGCCAGTCCAGAGACCGCCCCCCATGAAAGGTTCGTGTAAGAGTTGTTTACAGGCAAAAGCTTCGGCGGCAGGAGTTTCGTAGTCGGGATCAACGGTACGTAGCAGTAACAGGCCCGTGGCCGTTACGCCCATGGATTGGCCAAGTTCCGCAATGGCTCGTTCGAACCAAGCGTCGCGGAAGGCATGACGCGCGATGAGGAGTAGGGCAGCGAGGTTCCAGACTATGCCAGCAAAGATGATGATCAGCAGGGGAAGCCAGCCGCGTGCGACGACATCGAGTTGGATGGTGGCAATGGCGGCGACGATCAGGAAGTCAAGGGCACCGTTCTGCAGGCGAAGGACGAGTCCTCGGTCAATGTGGCTGTGAGGATCGAAGCGATCGGAGAATTTCTGAACGATGACGCCCCCCAGCATGCAGAGTGGAAAGAGCGGGAAACTTCGTAGGATTTTACCGCTTGTTCCCTGAAGTTGATCTGCGAGAAGAAGAAGCCCCTCTTTAATGAACCAGCCTAGCAGGCAGGAAAAACCGATGGCGATGAGTTGTAAGGAGAGCGATTCAATGACATCGCTTTTGACGGGCAGGCGGCCCGCTGCCGGGCGTTCGCCGAGTGGAATAATGCCTCGGACATCTTCGCTGGCACCTCCTGACTGTGGAAGTATCCGTTTGGTCACATAGCCTCGCCGGATGGCCCAGTTCACCAGTGCGATGCCGATGAGGATGGCGCTGATCAGTCCACCAGTGGCTGAGGCTAGCGCAAAATCCTTCATTTCAGGGAAGCCCAAATTGTCGAAAACAGGCCCCATGCCAGCGGCGGTACCGTGTCCGCCCTCAAACCCGATTGGCATGATGCCGACAAAGATATCTGGCAGACTGAAAACAGGTTTCAAAAGCAGGAGTGTCAATGCGCAACCCACGGCATATTGGCCCCAAGCTACGATTTGTCCGTAAGCCAGTTGTCGACTGGCACCATTCCAAGCTGAGGCTAACGTTGGAATTTTCAGACCGAGAAACAGGCTGGCGAAGACGATGTTGATCAGGTTGCTGGGTAGGGTACTCCAGCCTAGCGTGATGGCTTCTGGCATGGGTAGGAGTTG
>CAZSUM010000279.1:0-3943 GCA_964610015.1 uncultured Lentisphaeraceae bacterium | reverse complement strand
TACGGATCTATAAGGGATTCCTGACTCATTTCCTGATTCCTTCAGCCTTTGATCATGTGCTCTGGTTGAGTCAGATTCAACAAGCCGTTGTGTTGCGACGGCTGTATGAAGAGGCTCGCATGGCGGAACGCGCTCCGGCTGGGTTTCTCTTTTGGCATTTCAATGAGTGCTGGCCCTGTTGCAGTTCGTCAGCTCTTGACTCTTTAGGGCGTTTGAAAGCGGTGCAATATCTCGCGCGCCGGTTTTTTGCGACGTATTCGTTGTGTGGAAACTACAAGCAAGATAACGAGGTGGTTGATCTACACCTATTTCACGACGGTATGCGCCCCGTGTTTAAAGGCGAAGTTCAATGGCGTATCTCGCAAATGGATGGGTTGGTTGCTCTGGAAGGTGCCAAGAAGGTGACCCTTGCGCCAACCTCGCATGAGATTGTGGCGAGCGTCAAAGTTGGCGATTGTCTCAAAAAGGGAGGAGCAGAAAACCTTCTGATGTGGATTTACCTGTTGGATGAACATGGAAATCAGGTTGCCTGGAATACCGTCTTGTTTTGCGAACCGAATCGGCTGAAGCTTTTGCCCCCAAGAATGAAAGCTGAGATCCGCGCATGGGATGACAATAGTTTTGCGGTGACGTTGACCAGTCATCATCCGGCAGTCTGGGTGTGGGTCTCTCTCGAAGGTGTGGAGGCTCGGTTTGATGAGAACTTCTTCAGCCTCGAACCCGATAAATCTTTCAGGGTTCGGGTTACGCCTGTTACGCGAATCAAACTCGACCAGTTCCGGCAGGTGCTACGTATTGGATCGTTGAGAGATACGTGGCAGGAAAAGAGGACCTTGATGCAGGTGATGGCGGCTGCGCGAAAAAAGTGAGTTAGAGCACCTGTTTACCAAGTCATTCGAATAGGAACGCCCCAAGTGTGCAGTTCACTTTTTAGCTCTTGAAGGGTGGTCTCACCCGTGTGAAGCATCCCTGCGACAATGACGGCATCAGCATGCGCTAACGTAAAGGCGTCGCGCAGGTGTGTGGCCGACCCCGCCCCCCCAGATGCGACAACCGGAATGCTAACCGCTTCGGCAATCAGCCGGGTAATGGTTAGTTCAAATCCTGCGCGAGTGCCATCTGCATCTACAGAGTTGACGACAATCTCGCCTGCACCAAGCTCCTCTGCACGCTTTGCCCACTCAACGGCGTCTAGACCCGTTCGTTCGCGAAATCCGTGTGTGGTGATCTCATATCCGCAGGGGAAACGGGATGTGTCGGGGTGTGCCACAGGATCCATTCCCAGCACGATGCACTGCGAGCCAAAAGCGCGTGCGCCCTCCCGAATGAGTTGAGGATTGGCGACAGCTAGGGAATTGACCGAGATCTTTTCCGCGCCTGCTAGAAGGACACGTGACATGTCCTGCAAAGTTGCAATGCCTCCGCCTACAGCAAACGGGATACGGATGGCACGTGCGACATCTGCCACCATGTGGAGGTCAATCGGTCGACGTTCTGCGGACGCCGTGATGTCGTAGACAACTAACTCATCACATCCCCCATCGGAGTAGCGAACAGCCATTTCGATGGGGTCACCAAGGTCGATGTTGTTTTTGAACTTAACGCCTTTTGTGACGCGGCGGTTAATGATGTCCAGACAGGGAATAATGCGTTTTGTAAGCATGGTAGAATCGCAGGGCTTGGTAATGATGTGTGGGGTTAGGGATTCCAGCGCGTGAAGTTTTCGAGTAAGCGTAGTCCCACGCGGCCCGATTTTTCTGGGTGGAACTGTGTCGCGACCACGTTCGCCTGACCAACCATGGATGCAAAGGTCACGCCAGCGTAGGTGGTTGTGCCGATCACAAGCGCCTGATCGGTCGGAGCAGGGTAGTAGCTATGTACAAAATAGAAATCGCTTTGATCGGCTATATTCTCAAGTAGCGGATGAGACTGTTGGATGTGTACTTGGTTCCATCCGATTTGCGGAACCTTGTCCCATCGGTCAGTTGGCGTGAATCGCGGGACTCGTCCGGGGAGTAGCCCCAGTGTCGGAGTCTCGCCATCCTCTTCTGAAACATCAAAAAGGATCTGCGTGCCGAGACAAATGCCGAGGAACGGAATACCCTTTGCGGCGGCTTGTCGTAAGGGACCGATCAGGTCGAGTTCCTGCAAGTGTTGCATGGCCGCACCCGCTGCACCTACGCCGGGGAAGACGATCCGCGAGGCGCTTAGAATGGTTTCCGCATCAGAGGTAATCTGAGTCTCACAGGCCAGCGCAGCAAACGCGAGTTTTACGCTGGTGAGGTTTCCGGCTTTATAATCAATGATGACTGTTCTTGATGGGTTGCACATGTCGAATGATTGTCTTGAGGTCATGGCACAATGTCAACTGCTAAGTGAGCTTACGATTTTTTGTTTGTCGATTACGCCAATGACTCGGTAACATACGAGCGTAAACAAGAAATGACGCAGGGCTTGTTTTTGAAAACCTTACGCTTCTTGTATGAAGGCGAGAAGTCCACTGTGTCGGATGTATGGAGTTTGTGCAATGCAAAAACTGTTTTCAATTTTTTCTGTAGCAGGTCGAAGCTACTTGTTTTGTCTGCTCATGGCTACGACCGTAGGTGCTGCGGAATTTAAGTCGCCTTTTGAGATCATGCTTGCTGTTAATGAGGTCACAGAAGCGTATTTGGACGTGCAAATCACTGTGACGGTTCCAGAGCATCATGTTATTTATGCCGAGACTTTTCAGGTGACGCCTGAAGCCGGGAGTTCACTTGAACGCAGACTTTTGCCGCAGGCAGATCACAAGCCAGATCCACTTGATGCAAGCCGTCAGGTCGAGGTCTATGCGCATACGTTTACCTCGCGCTGGCATGTGATGCCGCCACACGATGGAACAAAACTAAGGGTGACCTATCAAGGATGTGACGACACGGTATGCTTCATGCCAGAGACACATCGCTTTCAGTTTGATGCGGCATCTGCCTCTTTTGTTCCAGATACAGGTGAGGCGGTTGTGCCTGATCAATCCGCTGTTAAAGAGGGATGGGCCGAAGGATTTACCATGGTCAGTGGGGGCGGTTATATGAAAACCGACGCATTTTTAGCTTTTCTCGATCAAGCAGAAGGAACCGCTGTTGCAACTGCTGCATCGGGAGCGGGATGGGGTGGTTTCTTGCGTGATCCGGTTGCTTTTTTTCATGTTCATGGGCTAATGTTTACGTTGGTACTGGTGTTAATTGGTGGTGTTTTGTTGAATCTGACACCCTGTGTGTTGCCCATGATACCGATTAATCTGGCAGTGATTGGGGCTGGTGCCGGAACGCGTGGGCGCGGCTTCTTTTTGGGAACCGCCTATGGTGCGGGCATGATCTTAGTTTATGGGGGTCTGGGGTGGGTGATTCTGCGCAGTGGCTTGTTCTTTGGTGCGTTACAGTCATCACCTTGGTTTAGTCTCTCAGTTGCGCTGATTTTTGTTGTGCTGGCGCTCGCTATGTTTGACGTATTCGTGATTGATTTTACACGCTTTGCATCGCAGAAGGGGCGAAGTCGGCATACGGGTGTATTGGCGGCGTTCTTTGCTGGTGCGCTTTCTGCCTTGCTGGCGGGTGCGTGTGTGGCTCCCGTAGTACTCGCGGTTTTGCTGTTGGCGGGGACGCTTTATGCAAGCGGCGCGACGGAGGCACAATTTTTGCCATTCATACTGGGACTTGGAATGGCGTTGCCATGGCCCTTTGCGGGCATGGGGCTTTCGATATTGCCCAATCCCGGCATGTGGATGGTGCGAATTAAATATGTGTTTGGCGCGTTCTTGGTTCTGCTTTCAGCCTACTATTTTTACCTTGCGGGCGTTGGTTTTATTCCTTCTGCACAAGTGGCCCGTGAGGGCTCGATCACTGCGAATGATCAGGCGGCATGGCAGGAGAAAATCGCGTTGGCGCGTCAGTTGGGCCGTCCAGTG
>CAZSUM010000278.1:0-3951 GCA_964610015.1 uncultured Lentisphaeraceae bacterium | reverse complement strand
GTGTACGCACGAATCATTATGCCTATACAGCCAACGATTTGCAGGAGAAAGTCGTCAGTTGCGAATATCTGAAAGAACGCTTCGGGTAAAGCTCGGTTCAAACCCTGTAAATTTTGAGCTTACCTTACGGACAGGCGTCACAAACGCAGACACACGGCAGCTTAGTTCTCTGCGCTCAATAAGCCTTCTGACTTCTCCTCCTCCTTGGGCTCCTCCATAAGCTCAAGAGGGCAGGCGGGGTCAGTGACGGCATCGATTTTAACGGAATAACTGGAGCGGGCTGCGATGTCAGCGTCGGTGACGAAATGCACATCGAGCAACCCTTCCGCCCTGTATCCCGTGCGCAGATAATTTTGTTCGGCGAGACTTAAACTCCAGCCTTCCAGCCAGAGGGTCAGTTCTTTACGCTGTTTTGGCGTCCCTCTAAAATGAACCAGCAGATCGATGTCGCTACCGAGGCCAGCCGTGGCATTCGAAGTTGATCCAAAAAGATAGAGTGCCTCAACACCGAATCGTTTCGCTTCAAGGCGACGGGCAAGTTGCTCGACCATTCGTGTTCGCCAGCGCCAAAAGTCTTCCTGACTTCCTGCGAGTACGTGCGGTGTAGGTGTCGGCTCGTTCACCTGCACTGTCGGCTCAGCGAAATAAGCAACGGCCTCGCCAAGGTCAGCATTCATGAGAATACGGAGAACATTTCCTTTCTCGTTGTTGGGCACATCGATGACGTGCAAGACGTCGGAAAGATGTGCGAACTCAGGCAGAATGCCCTCTAGAATATTGGGAGATCTATTCAGGAAAAACTCATTGAACGCCACGTTTGGATCGTCGGGGTAGAGCGGAATATAGCGGATTCCTGTTTCTACAAGATCCTGGAAAAAATGAGTTCCAAATGAGAGGTCTGGCGTGTATCCCCCGCTCTTGCTGGCAATCTCGATTAAGACGGCAGTGTTGCAGATATCGGCATACGTTACTTGTACCCCTTGTTTAATATCGCCTCGACTGCCCCAGCGTCCCGGTCCCATAAGAATGAAACGCCGCTTTGGCAATAGCACATTCAGGCGACCGACTGCGCGGCCAATTTCTATTAGCGTCTCACGGCTTGTCTGCTGCGCGTACTGTGCAGGGGAAACGTAAACGATATGCGTAATATCCGGCACCCGTCCATTCGAAATAAAGCGGTTGGCAGTAAAGAGGGTGTTCTTGTCCGGAATGTCTTGCGGAATTGCACTGGGCGCTGTTTCAATCTCGGTATACTGTGGGCGACATTGTAGCAAATATAACGTGTGCCCATCAGAGGCGAACTCAATGTCTACCGGCGTGTCTAGCCCCTCTTGCAAGGCCAACAGAATCGTCCGGATGCGTTTGACGAAATCGGTGCGAGTGCGTAATCCCTCAAACGTTGCCACCAATTCATCGTGAGCGACATCTAATTCGAGGCCGGAAGGCGCGTGAATATTTCCATCGCGGTAGATGGAAACGAATTGCTTCACGTTTGGAATTTCAAGTCCATGTTCTCGGAGTAATGTGCTGTACGGGATTGTTTCAAACGCGCAGGACTCCACGTTGATCACATCGACCAAGGTAGGCGCATAATGACGTATCTCTTCAGGCGTGACATTGACCCGCAAGTCGGGCTGCCCAGGCGAAAGCAAGATGGGGTAGTCGTTCGCTACGCGATCCACGGCGCGTGTGCCGAGTCCCGGCACGAGGCGCACAAGACCATCTTCACGGCGAAGACGAGGCGACCAGCGGAACTCATTACTGCTGAAGGCGACCCCTGCGTACGCTGGCAACACATACGGCCCGACACGACTCCCGACCACCTCCTGGATCATAATCCCCATCTCTTCATGGAAGTCGATCAAGCCGTGCTCCGTGCGGTATAAAATTGGTTCAGGCCCGTAAACCGATGCGTAGATTTCGGCAATTGCATCGAGCAATGCTTCTAAGCGTGCATGTTTTTTTCCTTGATTGGAAAGAAACAAGCTTTTATATTTTCCTGAAAAGGCTGTGCCAGTTCGGTCTTCAAGCAGACTCGAGCTCCGAACAATCAGCGGGCAATTGCCAAAATCATCCAGTGCTAGAGAAAGTCCCTTTACAAAATCAGTTGGAAAACGAGCATTCTTAAAAAGCTGGATGATGTTGGGATATTCAATTCGAATCTGCTCTAACTCTTTATATTTTTGCTCGTTGACATCCTCGAGCTCATTATGCCGTAAAAAATCATTTTGACAATCTGCTGTGAGGTACCACGTCTTAGGAGTTTTAATCTCCTCAAATAGTTTCTCGCCCTTTTCAGCGGCACGGCGTAGCAGATGCTGAGCGAGGAAAAGGCCCGTGCTTTTTCCGCCAAGGCGACCATTACCGCCAGCCGGGTAAATGATTCTAGGGGCAAGATCAAAAAAATCTGCGACCGTCAAGTGACGTTTCGCTAGGTTGATGAAAGGGATGTTATCAGAAAAAAAACGTCGGATCAATGAGACACGCAACCACTTTTCTGTGGATTGTGCTAACGCCGTGTCATTGTCCGCCAAAGCCCGATAACGCATAATTGCATCAACAATCTCGCCGAGCGGAGTATTCCCTGAATCAACCGCTTTGATCAAGAAACTCAGTTTGTTTTCCTGAATCCATTTGTGCAATTTGTCAAGAATATCGGTGTCGTTCAAGTGTCGTGCGGCAATGGCGAAAACGCGATCACCAGCGGCGAAGATACTCGCGTGCGTTTGCTTGAGGCTAGGGCTGTTCATGTCCGTGCCACTCTCGGTACGCGGCTCACTAAATTCTGTGCCAAACGTGTTCAGAAGCTGATAGGCCTCTTTGATTCCACTTCGGAATAAATAATAGAGCATTTTTCGCGACGTATGGAGAAATAGTTTTTCATCGGTACGTCTCAACAAATCCACGATCACCATCCACTCACGTTGTTTTTCTGCAGGCACTGCTTGTTCCGCGAGTTTCTGATCGTGGTGAATTTTTTTAAGTTTTCGATGAAACGTGGTCTGCCCAATCCGTTCCGCGATTGTTCGGATTAACTGGATTTCCTTTTGCAGGAAAACGCCTTTATTCGTCGCGGGTACTTCGCGAATATAGGAGGCTTCAATAAAGCCAACCTCGCGGCCATCTTCCTTGATGGGAGCCTGCTCTACCCAATGCGTTTCGAGAAACTGGGGCGGTTCATACGTTACACCCTCATAGATAATTCGTATCTGACAAAGCTTCGGAAATTGCCAGCCGGCTGGTAAAATGGCAATCATACTCCGGAAAATTTCAGGCAAAGTACGATCACGCTCACCCAAAAGTTCTTCGACCCGATAAAGACAATTTAACTCTTTCGCCCGCTCGCGTAACAGGTTAACTTGCTTTTGGGTCTGGTTTTTCTCGCTCATGTTGATCTCTTCCTTTCACGAATTCAAGAACTCTCTACTAGGCGGATATCAAAACGGGGAACCCCAACTGGGCTCCCCGCACCTTCGGAAACACTTTTATTCTAGTGTCGTCTAAGTTTATGCCCAGCCACGTAGCTTCACAGCCTCTGCCACTCGGTTGATTGCAATCATATAAGCGGCATCGCGCATGTACAGCTTCTGACGCTGAGCCAGCGCATAGACGGCCGTAAAAGCAGCGGTCATCTTGGTGTCGAGCTTAGCAAGCACCTCGTCCTTCTCCCAGAAGTAGTTGGTGTTGCACTGTACTTGCTCAAAGTAACTGCAGGTTACGCCGCCCGCGTTGCTCAAGAAGTCGGGCAGGACAAAAATACCACGCGCTTTGATCACGTCATCTGCTTCTGGCGTTGTTGGGCCGTTTGCACCTTCTGCAATGACCTTAACGCTCTTGGCGATTTGATTAACCGTATCTCGGTTAATCTGATTCTCTAAGGCCGCTGGAATCAGAATGTCGACCTCTTGCTCGAGCCAAGCCTCGCCCGGTAACATCTCATAGCCTAGCGTC
>CAZSUM010000277.1:2963-3975 GCA_964610015.1 uncultured Lentisphaeraceae bacterium | reverse complement strand
ACTAAACGCGCCACCTCCGATCACGGGGTGGCGCAGTTACTTTGTCAATTGACCCTGCTTTTTTGTTTCTAAAACCGCCCATCGCCATACTTCCCGTCCATCACAAAATCCTGTATAGTAGTCGTCGATGAGAACCAAGAAAAAGCTTGAAGAAATCTGTCAGGGTCGTATCCCCGACGCCATCGAACTTGCGGCCCTTTTAAATGCGCAGGGAAAAGAGTGCGAACTGATCTATCGTGCTGCCGATGACATGCGTCACCAAACCATGGGCGACGTCGTCTATATCCGAGGGATCATCGAATTTTCCAATGTTTGCACAAATAATTGCCTCTATTGCGGGATCCGTTGTGACAACGCCCAGCTTGGGCGTTACCGTATGACTCTCAATGAAGTTGTCGAAACCGCGCGCCAGGCTAAAAATTGGGGGTGCGGCACAGTGGTTCTCCAATCTGGCGCAGACCCCTACTACACGGCCGATATGCTTTGCGATTTTTTGCGTCATATCAAGGCCGAAACAAACCTAGCGGTAACGCTTTCAGTCGGTGTTCGCACTCACGACGAACTTGCCCGCTTCCGCGAAGCTGGCTGTGATCGCTATCTCCTCCGTTTTGAGACCACCTCTAATGCGCTTTTTTCCGCTATCCACCCAGACGAGACCTTTGAACGCCGGGTGCAATGCCTCTCAGACCTGCGCGATTTAGGCTATCAGGTTGGTAGCGGATTTATGATCGGCCTGCCAGGATCAACTCCTGAAATGATCGCCCATGATCTTCTTTTCACGACACATCTCGCTCTCGACATGATTGGATGCGGTCCATTTCTCTCTCACCCAGATACACCCTTGGCAGAAAAACCGTTGCTTGAAGATTGTAGCATCTACTACAAAACCATAGCCTTATTGCGTCTGCTTAATCCCAAGGCGCATATACCCGCAACCACAGCCTTTGATGCGTTGGAGCCCGAAGGACGTAACCTTGTACTGAAACGGGGTGCCAATGTCTTCATGCCGAAT
>CAZSUM010000277.1:0-2953 GCA_964610015.1 uncultured Lentisphaeraceae bacterium | reverse complement strand
GCCGAATGTAACCCCAGGGAAGTTTAGAAAAATGTATCAACTCTATCCCAATAAACCCTGTGTGGATGAAGAGGGTGAAGCCTGCGCGATGTGTGTGCGAAGTCGCGTCGTCTCTCTAGGACGTCAGATGAGTACAGGCCCAGGCCACTCGCTACTCGACCACACGAAAGGTGTTTGTTTATGAATCTGATCCTTAACGGGAAAAAGACACCCTTCACGCCCTCGGAAACCCTCGCCCAACTCCTGCAACGATTGGGCATCCATCCCCATAAACTTGCCGTCGAATTAAACGAGGCGATCATCCCTGCAAACGCGTATGCGAACACGCCGCTGACCGATGGCGATCGCATTGAAATCATTCAGTTTGTCGGCGGCGGCTGACCCTCTTTAGATCGCATTAACCCTTACTTAACCTTTCATTTTTTTAAGGACTCTTCATGAAACCCCTCTGCATCGCTGGACGTACTTTTCATTCGCGTCTCTTTATTGGAACCGGAAAATTTGGCTCACATGACCTGATGCGCCAGGCCATTCAAGAATCTGGCTGTGAACTGGTGACCGTCGCGTTGCGACGCGTAGACCTCGACAAAAATCCGACAGATGATCCACTGATATCTAAGCTCGATCCCGAAAAAGTAGTCATTGTCCCCAATACTAGCGGCGCACGTACCGCCGAAGAGGCTGTCCGCATTGCCCGATTGGCTCGCGCTGCAGGCGGGTTCGACTGGGTTAAACTTGAGCTAACCCCAAATCTCCATCATCTACTACCCGATCCTATTGAGACCCTTAAGGCTGCCGAGATTCTAGTCAAAGAAGGCTATACCTTTCGGCGAGAAGGGAGCAGACGCCGGCGGCGATGCCGACCCTGTCCTTGCCAAACGACTAGAGGAAGCGGGAACTGCCGCAGTCATGCCACTCGCTGCGCCAATCGGCACAAACCTGGGATTACGCACACGTGACATGCTCGAGATTATTGTGGCCAACGCGCACATTCCAGTTGTGGTCGATGCTGGACTAGGACTGCCCTCACACGCTGCTGCCGCCATTGAGCTAGGTGCCGATTGCGTGCTCATTAATACGGCCATCGCCTCTGCCTCTGACCCTGTGGCCATGGCAAAAGCCTTCGCAAAAGCCCTTCAGGCAGCAGAAGAAGGCGTGGCCGCCGGTCCACGTGCACCGCAGATTCAGGCCAACGCCTCCTCCCCCCTCACGGGCTTCCTCTGGCAGAACACCCCGTGATTGATTACACGCGAACCGCATCGCGAGCCGCAAGACCGGCTTTGAGAACAGCTAAATCAATCTCAGCCGGAGCCGCACCTGAAGCGATCGCGGCCTGCGCAACTGCCAAAGGCACTTCCATAAAGAGCCGACGATCAAACGGCTTTGGAATAATGTATCCATTCCCGAACTGCAACGTTTCATGGGGATAGAGCGCCTGCACCTCAGCCGGCACGGGCTCACGCGCCATAGCCGCCAACGCTTCGGCTGCAGCCACCTTCATCTCCGTGTTAATGGTTCGTGCATGAACATCTAATGCACCACGGAACAGGAAGGGAAAGCCTAAAACGTTGTTGATCTGATTCGGATAGTCAGAACGTCCCGTGGCCATAACATAGGGTTTATCGCCGAGAACTTCAGCAACCACCTCTGGACGGATTTCCGGATCAGGATTGGCCATCGCAAATATTGCAGGATACGATGCCATATCGCGAATATCATCCGCACAAAGTGCATCCGCAGCTGACACCCCTATAAACACGTGAGCACCATGTAACGCATCCGGTAACGTATGTGCACCATTATCCTTGACTGCATGGCGCTGCTTATGGTCGTTCAGATTATTACGTCCCTGATGAATCACACCCCGAGTGTCACACATGGTCAAATCCTGCACCCCCGCAGCCTTGCACATATCCGCAATACGAATACCTGCAGCACCCGCACCATTGATTACAACACGCAACTCCGTCATAGCACGCCCACAAAGCTTAGCGTAATTCATCAGTCCCGAAAGGGTAATCACCGCAGTACCCCACTGATCATCATGAAACACAGGGATATCCAACATGGCATCCAAGCGGTCTTCAATCTCAAAACATGCTGGGGCTGCGATATCCTCCAGATTAATCCCCCCATACATTGGAGCCAACGCCAGTACCGCATCAATCACTCGCTGCGGATCGGCCCTTCCCGTATTTGCGCCACCCTGCCGACAGTGATTCAGCGGTACTGGCCAGGCATCCACATCCCCAAAACTTTTGAACAAGACTGCTTTACCCTCCATCACCGGAATGCTCGCTTCTGCGCCCAAATCGCCCAACCCAAGAATCGCAGTCCCATCCGAAACCACCGCGACCAAGCTACGCTTAGCCGTATAATCAAAAACTGAAAGAGGATTCGCTGCGATTTCCTTAACGGCATGTGCTACGCCTGGCGTATACGCTAGACAGAGATCATTCGGTGTTTTTAGCGGTTTGGTCATCCGCATACCAATTTTACCCTGCTGGTGAAAAGCAAGCACACTGTCGCGGGTTACGGGAACATTTTTCATTCTGCAACTCCTTAATTTTTATAAGCGATCGCTTACATCCAAAAATTCCGTTGCATCATAACGTTCAGTTTATACCAATACCAGTCTTTAATAAAGGGACAGGTAATTTAACTAAAAATTGCACTTAGTAGGTACAAGATATTAACTTCTGAAAACATGTCTCATTCCCTGACGTTCGATGCTATTTAATCACGACGAAGTTTGACCCTAAATCCTTATATTCAGCAAGACTCATCTCGTTTTCAGTGCTATACGACTTAATTGCCTAACTAAACGGTTACCCCTAACAGCTGATAACCGCATGCAGATAGTCCCCCTGTCACACGAGTACAACAGAGGACCCCGTCCTTTTTATTTTTATGGCTTATTGCGGAATTGACTCAGCTGATCAACGGCGCTGAA
>CAZSUM010000276.1:0-3993 GCA_964610015.1 uncultured Lentisphaeraceae bacterium | reverse complement strand
TATTGTTTTCGGCAATGTTGTCGTGTCCACCATGAGAGAATACAGCACCAAACGGCGCCTTCGCTATTTGAGGGCCGGCTTTGTAAAAAACGTTCCCATAAACCTGATCGCCGCCGTCGCCATCGTCAAAGTAAATCGCCGAAATCCACTGGGCATGGGCATTGCCGATATTAGACCAGTAATTGTAACGGATTACGTTGCCACGGCAAGAAGGGTTTCGCCCTTTGTAGAAGGCGCCGCAATCGTCACCTGTTAGACAAATGTCGCGGACAATGTTGTATTCAAAAACATGATTATTGCCGCTAACGGAAATGGCAAGGTGGGTTGAATCAGAGACATCATTATGTCGGGCTATGCACCCAACACCGCTCAGCGCGATACCAGAGGCGTAGCAAAGTCGGTACTCTGAGAATTTCCGGATGATGCAGTTCTCGACGACATTTTCTCCTGGAGTCAGTGTTTTTCGGTCTCCTCCCCCGACACTGATTCCGCCGGTGCCCGTCTCTTCCACGAGACAGGCATTGACGGTGCAATGGGTGGAGTTTTCCAGCACAACCGCAGATCTCCGCATGTTTCGGAGCTTACAGTTCTCAATCCGGACGGTTTCGCAATGGGTTCCCTCGATTCCTTTCCCATACGACTCTTCAATGCAAAACCCCTTTAGTGTGACATACTTTGTCTCCTTAAACTGAACAATGGGTGTTTCTCGGAATGCGATGACGAGTGTGGCGTCTTTTAAGTCAACCGGTGGGTAAAAATACAATTTATTCGCGACGCGGTCCACGTAATACTCCCCCAGAATGTCGAGCTCTTCCAGTAGATGCACGGCCTTCCAGCGTCGAGGAAGATGGGAGTCCTTTCGCAACCCATACCCGTGGGGCGCAGCCAGTGTGATTTGCTTTTTCTCCTTATCAATGGCTTTGACTTGAATCACCTCATCAGACCAGTCATAACACCAAAACCCGTGGAGCCAGATGCCACGTTCTAACTGCCAACGACTGGGAGCATCCTCCGTGTATTCAAAGGTTCCGCCGCGGGGCGGTTCTGGTTTCACATCGCTGGAGGGTGTCCCGTCGCTGGTGCGTGTGCCGGAATCAATAACTGTTTTAATGGTCGAAAACCCTTTGTTCGGCCAATTTGCCATGGGCATCCGCTTTCCATTTAGGAACAACTCCGGAACCGCTAGAGGCATGCCCGTTTTGATAGGGAGCGCTTTCAAAGCCGGAATGTCTTGCTCCGTTAAGTCGAGAACCCGCACGTTTTCCCGTGCAGATGCTGCCATGCGGCTGAGAACCGATTCGTCTTTTAAGGGAAGAAACTTATCTACGGGTAAACGTTTTCCGCCGCTGAGCGTGATTTGCTGGTTTGCTTCGGCTCGCCAGACGATCGGACACTCGGCCGTCCCCGCATCTTCCTTTGAAAGCAAAAACGGTTCGGAGAGATAAAAAGTCCCTTTCATCACAACAACGTCCACTGGCTCTGATATCGGCTGCAGGCTGCGAATCGCGTCACGGGCGTCTTCTAATTTGGCAAACGGATTCGTGTGCGTGCCCACACCTCCCTCCGTAGCAGAGGGCGAGACATAAAAAGTTTTCGCAGAGGTTGAGGCAACTGCAAGAAACATCAAGATGACGGAAAGCATTTGCTGCATAGGGGACCTTTCTAAAACCGTTCGTTAATTTACGGTGTCAATTATAGATAAGGAAAAAAGCGCTGTCAAACGATGCAGTGGTTGGAAACTGGAGCGTCCTCCACTTCTAGACACAGTGATATGGCCTCTTTGATATTTTTCATCGGCACATCAAGAGACTTGGCCTGCGTGTGGCAGCCACGCAAGGTCGGCACGGACGCGATAAAATAGACGTCCTATCCGCCTGCTCGCCCGCGGATCATTAGCCATTGGACGTTTTACTGCGCGGCGGACATCGCCGCCACCGATTCAATAAACACCCCGGCGGGATCAGCGCCAGTCGCCGCACTCTGGATATGCAGATAACTGATGCCGTTCCGCGTCGGAAAGATGCGCGGCAATTCGATCCATGTGCCTTTGCCCACGCGAAATTTTGCAGCCTTCTCATCCCAGCGAATTTCCAAATCAGCCCACATATCAGGCTTTAGGCTCGGAACGCCGTTGATCGCGCCCACCGCGTCGAGCCGCAGCACATGCTGGGCGAAATGCGCCACTACCGGATCTATCGGGTTGAACCAGCGGTCGACCAAGCAAATCTGAGTGCCCTGCGAACCCGTCGGCTGCCGCAGACGTAGTATGAGGCTACCGCGCGGCCACGCCGGAAAGTTCCAGACCGCGCCTTCGGGCTCGCTCACCAGACGCGGATCGGGGTGACACGCCACCTGCAAGACTTCGCGCGGCTTGCCATCTGGATGCGGCACCAGTGTCGCACCGGGGCGTCGGTTGTAGGCGCAGTGTCCGCTCACGCCGCGGAAATTTCCGGGCACACTCTTCAGGTACTGCTGCACCGACCACCCAGCAAGGCCCGACGCAAAGTTGTCTTCCCTCTTATTTTCAAGGAGCCAATCGGGATCGAAGATGATGAGCTTGCGACAGAGCGGATGCTGACCGAACGCAAGCAGGATTTTGCCCTCGGGCAATTCAAGCGCCTGAGACTGATGAATACTCTTGTCGAGTGATGCGGCATTGCCGCCGCTACTGCGGAAATCAGCGTCGTTGCGACGCTCGTTCAGATACAGCTCGCGGAACCCCCGCCACGTCTGGCCGTCGTCTGCCGAGACTGCGGCATGGAGCGCGTCGCGGTTAGTGAAGAAGTCTTCAGAGTAGCCGTTGATTTCGGAATTTTTCAGTCCGGGCTGGGCGTTGTGGTCAAGTTCGGGCAACGGCGTGGTGTTGTTCCAAACCGCCAAGATGCGTCCGTCATTCATGCGGAATAACAGCGGCATCGTGATCGTGGCATAGAAGCGTGACGGCGCGGGTGTGGTCCACGTTTCACCCGCATCATCAGAGAAGGCTTCGTAGTGGCAGTCCTGCGAGGTGCGGATCAACATCCATAGTTTGCCACTTGAAAGCTCGACCACCGAGGGCTCGCAGCCATAGTTCTGCCAACGCAGACCTTTGTGCGGCCATTCGATCGTGTGCGGCGGCGGACTGGGTAACAGCACTTCGCGCCACGTCGCACCGTCGTCATCGGAGAGCATCACGCCTGGCTGGTTCGGAGCTTCCGCGCGACGCTGGAAAGACTGAACCCAGCGGTGACGCCCGCGCAGCGGTAGCGGCTGGCGCGCCATGAATCCCGTGTGGGGAGAGATCAACGCGGTGGCGAACGGTCCTTCGAGCCCCTTAGCGCGCAGGACAAAGAAGCCCTTGCCCTCGCACGCTCCAAGTGCGCTCTGCCATTCGTCATCGCTAACATGCCCAGTTTTGCAGAGCACCGTCAGAAAATCGCCCGACCACGGGCTACGCGTCATGGCACCGGCGGTCGCGCCCTTGATCAAGACTTCGCTCCAACTGAGGCCGCAGTCGCGACTGGAAAGATAAATGGGGCGAACATCCTTGGCCCCGTTTCTGACTCCACCCCGAAAACCGTAATGCCGGATCTCGCCGTCAGGCATCACCATCAGACCGCGGCTCGCATTTGCGGACGGAACGGCGACCCCTTGAGGCGCGTGAATTCGCCGTAACGTTTCGAGTGTTTGCTGATCCGGCGCGGCCCAGCCATATAGGCATACTCCCATCGCTACATATCCCGCAATTTGTGTCTTTGTCATAACACCCCTATAGTCTGTCACCGGTCACTCAAAGTGTACCATTTACGTTCGATTCAAAATGTACCACCCATGAGGACGATTGTTGCTCGTTTTTGACGTGATTGTCAAGTGGTCTACTTTCGGTTTTTTTGCATGGTCGATTGACAAAGTAAATGCGCCACCCCGTGATTGGAGGTGGCGCATTTAGTCTGCCAATTTTTTATGCCTTATCCTGTTCCATCTGTACCTACCCGCAATCAGGCGAGGTGGAAA
>CAZSUM010000275.1:0-4007 GCA_964610015.1 uncultured Lentisphaeraceae bacterium | reverse complement strand
ACCATCGGCACACGCAGCTGTTACGACGAAGGTAAGCGTGCCGCCGAAACGCTCTGCGCGGACTACTTGAGTGAGTACAACGTTGATGTGCGCATGATCCGTATTTTCAATACCTACGGACCTAACATGCATCCGCAAGATGGCCGCGTTATCAGTAATTTTGTCATGCAGACTTTGAAAAACAAGCCCATCACCCTATATGGTGATGGCTCACAAACACGCAGTTTTCAGTATGTTGATAATCTGATCGAAGCGATCGTAGGGTTCATGGCGCTGGATCACAAGAAGGTCAATAACTTCTTCTCAAAGCACGCCATGCGTGTACCGGTGCTGAACGTCGGCAATCCTGATGAATACACGATCAAACAACTGGCGGAAGAGATCTTGCGTCAAATACCTCAGAGCAAAAGCACCCTTGAATATCTTCCGTTGCCAAAAGATGATCCTCGGCGCCGCAAGCCAGACATCACGCTAGCGCAAGAACTTCTTGATTGGACACCCGATGTACCGTTGACCCAAGGGCTTGAAAAAACGATCCGCTACTTCAGCTCCCTGAAATAGCCCTGCCCTTCATTGCGTAGCCAATGGGGTCCAACGATCGATCACACCGAAACGATGCCTAACGGTTCGGCGGTCTTCCAGCCACCGCGCGTAAAGTCCGGACACGTTACCGATGCGCCCTTGCGAAGGACGGACTGCTCAGTTAACGCCACCAGCGAACTCCAGAGCGCCGAATCGTAGACATCGATGTCCAAAGGCAGACCCTGCTGCAAGCAGTGCATCAGTCGTAGATCCATAAGAAAGTCCATGCCCCCATGCCCGCCCTGCTTCAGGGCTGTCTCGCGATTTTGCGTCCAAAGCGGATGAGCGTACTTGGTCTTGAGCGTCGTGAGCGCCTGAGGATCAAGCCAATCGTGCGCCTGAGGATCAAGCGCCACCCGCAACGGATACCCTGCCAAAATCCCCTTTGTACCGGAGATCAAGTTGAGGCGACTATAGGGGCGCGGACTGGTCGTATCATGTTGCACCATGATCGTGCGACCGCGATAGGTCTTAATCACGGTGGTGTTCATATCCCCCAGTTTATACGCTGTCTTGGCTTGATGACTATTGCTCCCGAATTTTTTCGCCGCCGCACGAGTCAAGCCTAACTGGTCACTGCTGATTGAGGTTAGGTAGTCAAAACGGTCCCCGCGATTAATACCCATATATTGGCAAACGGGTCCGAGACCATGAGTGGGGTATGGATTGCCAGTATGCTGCTTGGCCCATTGAAGCCGCCATTGATCCCGCTTCCCAGTTTCATCCGCTTCTTTCAAATTCGAATCACGCAGATCATGAATATAGGCCGCCTCCCCATGCACAAGTTCTCCTAATACATCTTTGCGACAGAGATTGAGTGCAAAAAGTTCATCCTCACCATAGCAGCAGTTTTCGAGCATCATGCAGTGCCGCCGCGTCTGTTCAGCCGTATCCACCAATTGCCAGCACTGCTCAATGGTCATGGCGGCAGGGACCTCGGTTACTGCATGTTTTCCACACTGCATCGCATAAATCGCCATGGGCGTGTGCCACAACCAAGGCGTACAGATATAAATTAAATCAATCTCTTGCGACTCGCACATCTTACGCCACACCTCGGCAGATCCGTAATACGCCTTTGGCGCAGGCTTTCCACGCGTAGTCAACATGTTGACCTGAGTCGCAACACGCGATTCATGCAGATCTCCAACGGCTCGAATCTCAACGCCTGGAATCATGGCGAGCCGTTTAATTGCGGCTGACCCTCGATTCCCGACCCCAATAAGTCCCACGCGCACGCTCGTCAATGGCGTTGCACGGAACCCGGCCATGCTACGTCCGGTACGCACAGCAAAACCATCAAGTGCGCGACATCCCGCCTGTGACAACACCGCACTGGCTCCGCCTGCACAAACTACCGTTTTTAGAAATCGTCTGCGATTCGTCATTTTCATCCTCCTGATATGATCTATTTTTGTAGCGCATCCTGCGACGAGAGAGACCTTACCCCTACACCGTGTCTAGGCGCTATTCGTTGTTGCTACTTTTCGTCCGTTCAGTCGGACACCCCTTGATCGGGAATTTGAGTTTTGCAATCTCTTCTGGTGTAAAGCGCGCGTTGGCTATTGGCCCTGAATCCCAACTTAAAACAAGGGGACTCGGCTGTGTGGGATGAAGCATAACCAGATCTTTCACGGGCTTTAGACATCGCAAAGTTTGACAGCCTGAGCAAGTGATGTCAGGGGATCACGTTTTGGGATAAATTCGTGCGCAACATACCCATCATACCCAGTTTCGATGATTGCATGCATAATCGCCGGATAATAGATCTCCTGCGTTTCATCAATCTCGTTACGCCCTGGGTTACCACCTGTATGATAGTGCCCAATGATGTCTTTATGCGTCTGAATGGTCCGAATGATGTCCCCTTCCATGATCTGAGCGTGGTAGATATCGTACAAAATTTTGATATGGGATGATCCCACCTTCTTCAGGACATCAACACCCCAAGCCATGCGATCAAACATGTATCCCTTATGGTTGACTTTGCTGTTGAGATTTTCCATACAGATGAAGACGTTCTTCTTTTCCGCCAAGCCCGCCACACGCTTAAGAAACATAATTGCATTCGCCTTCCCGACTTCATCATCAGGAATATCCTTGCGGTTGCCTGCCGTGACAATGACATTGCGAAAACCAGCTGCCGCGTTCGCTTCTATGGCTGCGTTGATTCTTTCGACCCCATTGTCGTGCTTGGCGGGATCAATGATATTCCCAGCGCCCGAAGTCATTGTACAAACAAGGCCGTGCTGCTTGAGCGTCGAAAATGCGTCGGGGCCCAGCAGATCAAGACCCACCAGTCCCATCTTAGCCCCTGCGGAACAGAGATCCCCAAGCGAAATCTTCCCATAACACCATTTACTCGCCGACTGCTTGATACGTCCCTTCACGCCTGAGCTTTTAACATCGGATTCTCCCATCGCACCCACGGGCATAAAGGCCGCGCCAGCCGCAACGATTGAAGCTTTTTGCAGAAGGTTCCGCCTGCTCACTTGAAAATGACTCATGTTTATCCTCCTTCTAATCTCTTTATGCTTTATCGCTACTACGCAATAGTCGTAGCCAACAACAGACCTGTTTCCATAATTGTCCTCCCTGATGCGAGGAGAATAAGTTAACTTCAAAACTAATTAAGACAGCTTACACCGCCCTGCGACAAATCGTCCAGAGGATTCCCGAATAACTTGCCAATAGGCGAACACAAAAAAGAAACCTTACCCTTTACCTTTTTAAGGGGTTACTTCAGCTCTTGCAGGACAAGAATCTGCTCTGCAATCGCCCAACGCCATGTGTTAAAGGTTGCGGCTTCCCAAAGCCCTTCCTTCTTGTATTTCGGTTGTACTTCGATTGCATTGAAAACGTGATCAAGAATTGTCTGCGCGTGGTCGGCTTCCGCTTTGTATCCCAGTTCGCGGGTTCGCGCGATTGCGTTTTGAAGGGTAAAGATATATCGATGGTCATCAATCCCTTCTCGATCAGCCTCCCAGAGGGTCACGGGAATGGGAGACCCGTCATCAGCAGTGCGGTTGAAGAATTCCTGCGTGGACCCGTCCAGATTATTCCATGGGTCGCCGTTGTTGTATTGATAGATCCAGGGGATGAGCGCGCGATACCCCGACTCCCAGAAACCGAAGCCGTAGGTCATGCGTGCCCCGATCGTGGGAGTATGGTCGTTTTCACCAGAGATATGGTTTGGGTAACACCAGTATTCAACGTTACGTTTTTTCATGTCAGCAAGCACAGCCTTGCGTCCCAGTGAGAACGGCTGACAGCACCAAACGTCAACATAAGGACGCATAGGCGCGAACTGTTCATGTTCAGGATCAGCCGTCACATAGGTACGAACAAGAGACACCGCTTTGATAGCTGCCAGTGTTCGTTTCATAAAGTCAACAGAAATTGGGGTTGTTGAGGGTTCGTCAACC
>CAZSUM010000274.1:0-4015 GCA_964610015.1 uncultured Lentisphaeraceae bacterium | reverse complement strand
ATTGCCGCAGGGACATGGTTATGACGTGATCACCACCGAGGTGCTGTTGGCGCGTATAGCTGTGAAAGACGGAAGATTGGTGCTACCGGATGGCATGTCTTATTGCGTGTTGGTTGTGGACTTGGAAAACGGAGAGATATCGCTGGCTGCGTTGCGAAAGATTGCGGAGATCAAGAACGCCGGCATTCCCGTGGTGTTAGGTGCTCGCAAGCCGCAACGCACGCCGGGACTAGAGGCGGACGATGACGAAGTCAGACGGCTGGGCGAGGGTCTGTGGGCGAAATCGCAGACCTTGGTGGAGACGCTGAAGGCAACGGACCTTGCGCCCGATTTCGAAGGACCCTTTGAGTACACACACCGCCGTGACGGTGAAACGGATATCTACTTTGTGGCGGGCACGGGCAAGGCCGAGTGTACGTTTCGCGTGAGCGGCAAGCAGCCCGAACTGTGGAATCCGGTTAGTGGTAAGATCGACGCGGAGGACGGAGGACGGAGGACAGAAGGACGTGCGTCACGCTCGACCTGCCGGAGAGCGGTTCCATGTTCGTGGTGTTCAGAAATCGGAGATCGGAAATCGGAGACAAGAGATCGGCGCTTCCGACCTCCGACCTCCGACCTCTGTCCAACTGACAGGCCCGTGGGAGGTGAGCTTCCAGGCGGGGCGTGGCGCGCCGGAGAAGGCGGTGTTTGAGGCGCTCATCGACTGGACGAAGCATGCCGATAGCGGTATCAAGTACTTCGCCGGCACGGCGACTTATCGCAAGACCTTTGAAATATCAGCAGAACAGGCAGGGCACAAGGCGCTGCTTCAGCTCGGCACCGTTGCCGCGCTGGCGCAGGTATGGCTGAATGGCAAGGATCTTGGGATCGTGTGGACCGCGCCGTGGCAGGTGGAGCTGACGGGTGCTCTCAAGACGGGGAAGAACGAGCTGGAAATCGCGGTCACCAATCCCTGGGCGAACCGGTTGGTCGGCGATGCGGCGCTGCCGCTTGAGCAACGCATCACCAAGAGCAACATGGCTTTCGAAAAGGGGAAGCGCACGCTCAAGGCTTACCAAGGGTTTGCGTCTGAAGATGCCTTGCAACCTTCCGGGTTGCAGGGGCCGCTGCGAGTTGAATTCTACTGATTAGAAATGACGGACCAGTGAAAGTGTGGCCTAGTGGTCCTGCTGTTTCACGGTTTCTTTTTCAGAGGCTTCGTACACTCCGCCCGTGCAGAATTTGGGCAAACATGACATACTAAGGTTTTCATCTGAAAGCAAAGATCCAAGACCTGAGACCTCCTTATGACCTTTTCTGAGATTAGCGTGAAACCTGAACTGATTGCGGCGTTGGCGAAGCAGAAGATTGTCGAGCCGACTCCGATCCAAACGGTTGCCTATCCAGTGTTGCTGGAAGGCAAAGATGCCTATCTGAACGCTGAGACGGGGACAGGCAAGACGCTGGCTTATCTGTTGCCGCTTTTCTGTCGCATCGATCCGAAATTGGCGGCGACGCAGCTTATGATCGTTGTCCCCACTCACGAATTGGCGCTACAGATTCAGCGTCAATGTTGCGATTTGGCGCAGAACGCGGGGTGGCCGATTCGCACGCTGTTGCTGATCGGCGGCACGATCATGGATCGTCAGATTGAGAAGTTGAAGAAGAAGCCGCAGATCGTGGTGGGTTCGTCGGGACGCATTCGCGAACTGATTCAACTCGGAAAGCTCAAAGCGCATCAGCTCAAGATGCTTGTGATTGATGAGGCTGACCGTCTGTTGGCTCAGGAGAGCCAGCCTGCGATGCGGGACCTGCTACATGTGTTGCCGCGTGATCGGCAAATGGTGTTTGTCTCTGCCACGGTGCAGGCGGAGAGCCGGGAGGTCATTGCGTTGCTTTCACCTCAGCTCGTTATGCTGCAGACTGCCGAGGCGTCGATGAATCCGAATATTGAGCACCTCTATCTGGTTTGCGAAGAACGTGACAAGCCGGATGTGTTGCGTAGCTTAGTCCATGCGCTGGAGCCCGAGCGCGTGATTGTTTTTGTTCACCGCATTGAGACGGCGGAGATCGTCGCCGCTAAACTAGATTATCACCATATTCCTGTTGTTCAACTGCACGGTGCGTTTGATAAAGAGGAGCGCAAACGGGCGATGGAAGATTTCCGCAACGGTCGCACAAAAGTGATGCTCGCCTCAGACATTGCGGCTCGTGGTCTCGATATTCCCGGAATCACGCACGTGTTCAATCTCGATGCTCCTACGCTTAGCAAAGCCTACCTTCATCGGGTGGGACGCACGGCGCGTGCCGGAGCTTCAGGTGTAGCGGTCACCGTGTTTACTGCGGCCGAGGCACATTTGCCACGCCGCTATGCGCAGGACCTAGGCATCGTTCTGCAACGCGTGTGTTTGCGTGAGGGTCGGTTGATTAAGCTGTAGACCGGCAGTTCAAATGCTCCGCAGTTAAGGTTTAATGACTTAGCTTGCCACTTTGTTATCTCTGCATTCCTTGTGATCTTTGCGGCTAATTTCCAACTGCTCTTTTAAGTTTAATTAGGATCGGTCTCCTATAAATACAGGGCAGTCTGCGGCTTGCTTTCGATAACGTTGTAATGGCGCAGAGCAAGGGTCCACCATGCGGCGAGCTTTTCAGGCGGACGTTTCCAGATCTGTTCGTGGAGCCAAGTCATACATTCCGGATTCATGAGTAGGGCCATTTGTTCGCGACGGCTGAGGACATCCGGTCCTTCGGTGACGACGCGGTCCTGGAGTTGCGAGAAGTAGGTGCTGTCGAGGCGGCGTTTGTTTTTACGGTGGAGCAGGGCAATGTGGATGGCGTTGACGTAGGGGTCGATGACCACCTGCATGAAGCCGTAGTTTTTGTGCAGCGGTGCGAGTGGCGGCACGTGTTGATCGCAGACTTCGAGGCTGACTTGCAGTTCGGCCAGTTCAATGGGTGGATCGCTTTCCTGCGGGGTGATAAAGAGGTTCATTCGGCGCAGGGCGCTTCCGACGGAAACTTTACTGAGCAGCAGAGAGACTGGGATCGAGGCGACGAGGCCAATGAAGATGGGGCTCATCCACCAGAAGAAGGCGTGGTTGATGTTCCAAGCGAGCAGTCCCCATGAAAGACCGATGAAGGTGTGGACACTGTAGGCTTCGAGAGCTTCGCCCCAGTCGATGCCGTTTTCGCCACCGCGCCGTTGCGGACCCCAGCCGACGTCCTGTCCGGCCATGACGCCGAGGACAAAGCGGGAGTGGAAGAGCATGAGGATTGGGGTGATAAGCATGGAGAAGAGGTGCTCGATCAAAACGCTGAGGGTGGCGCACAGGCGTCCACCGAACGGAAGGGCGGTTTTTTTACTGCGCAGGATAAGAATGAGGCTGAGTAGCTTGGGCAGAAAAAGCAGGAAGATGGTGGTGGAGAAGAGGATGATGGCGAGCTGACTGCCGCCGATGTCGAGGAGGGAGGAGAGACCGACATCGGCATCGTAGGTACGGATGGGGAAGCGCGAGGTGATCCAGAACTGGAGGGTGCCGAGCAGCATGAAGAAAAGCCAGAGCGGCGAGGAGAGGTAGCTCATAATGCCGAGGGCGAGGTGTAGGCGGTTGATGGGGCGGACGTGTGGTGAGAGGACGAGCCAGCTGTGCTGAAAGTTGCCGCGGCACCAGCGGCGATCGCGCTTGGCCATGTCAAGCAGGGTGGGCGGACCGCCTTCGTAGCTACCGTCGAGACCGTAGGCAAGCCAGACTTCGTAACCAGCCCGGCGCATGAGGGCGGCCTCGACGTAGTCGTGGCTCATGAATTTGGCGCGGGGCGTTTTGCTGGCAGGCAGGTCGGGCAGGGCGCAGTGTTCGATGAAGGGGGCGAGGCGGATGATGGCGTTGTGGCCCCAGTAGTTGCCTTCATCGGCTTGCCAATAGTTGAGCCCAGCTTGGAAGAGCGGGCCGTAGAGCGATCCAGCGAATTGCATGCTGCGGCCGAAGAAGCTTTCGCTGAGGGCTTGAACGGGCGCGGCTTGAATGATGCCAGCCTG
>CAZSUM010000273.1:0-4018 GCA_964610015.1 uncultured Lentisphaeraceae bacterium | reverse complement strand
TGAAATTGAACGTGAACAACGTGTCTTTGTGAAGCAGGCGCTGGACGCTTCACAGGGATTGGAACGGTTTAACCTTTGGGCACCGTTAATGGGACGTCAAATCTGTACGTTACGGGCACAACTTTACTGGATGATCAAAGAGTTCAATCAAGTGGATGCATTATTGCCAAAGGCGTTGATGATCGATCCCATGATGGCAGCGATTAAGCTTGCGCGGATGCACATGCGCGGAGAAATCGAGGGGCAGAAGAAATTTTTTCAAAAACAGTCGCGACGGTTGCGCTATGGACAGGGGGTTTTACTGTATGCGCTTTACGCTTGGATATTGGTGCAGCGTAAGGAGATTAGCGAGGCCTATAAAATTCTGATTGCCGCTGGCGAGAAGATGGAGAATGAGACGCTCAAACGGAATCGCGAACATCTGGCCAACAATCGGATTGGGCACTTTTCCAATGCGGGTCTGGGAGATGAGTGGTTTGCGTTGCATTTGGAACAACCCAAGGTGAAAACGCAGCGCCAACGATTTAACGGACGCCCTTTTTAGGTCACCTGACTGGTATCTGAGGCCTTTTCTAGGAGACCGGTTAGCGGGGTTATAGACGGAGTGACATGAGTTCAACGAGTGATAAATTGGCGTTGTTGGGGCTTGAAGTGCGCTGCGTGATTGGGGACCTGCCTGAAGAACGAGGCCGAGAACAGTCTCTGGTTATGGATGTTTCTCTGGCCTGTGATCTCTCTCTGGCCGGTGCCCACGATGTACTGGAAGAGACGGTCGATTATGCTGCACTAGCCGAGGCGATTCGGGTGGATCTACAGCAAGCCCGGTGTCGGATGATTGAGCATGCGGCAGAACGTGTGGCACGGGTTTGTCTTGCGCAAGCACGTGTGACAGAGGTAACGGTACACCTTGAGAAGGCTGGCGCAGTGTCGGGATTACGAGCCGCTGCCGTGACGATTACACGTCAGCAGCAGGATGGATCAGCCTCATGAGCGGTATGCCGAAGAGAGCGGTTGTGTTGGCGGCAGGTCTTGGAATGCGGTTGCGCCCTTTAACTTTAGAACGACCGAAACCGCTCATGCCGCTTGACGGTGTTTCCTTGCTTGAGAGAACGTTGCGCCTATTGGAGGGGTGGGGGGTTGAAGAGATTGCCGTGAACCTTCACTGGCAGCCGGAAAAGATACGCGCCTATCTCAACACGCGAGCTGGTTCTGCACGTATTGAAACGTCTTTTGAACCTGAAATTCTCGGTACAGCGGGTGCGTTACGTCCATTGCAAACGTTTCTGGGGAATGAACCCTTCTGGGTTGTCAATGCCGATATTGCCGCTGTATTGGATCCTGAGCCAATGGTAAAGGCCTTTGCGGAGGGCGATGGATTGGCAGCGGCTTGGCTGGAGCCGGAAAAAGGTCCGCGAACGGTTGAGGCAGATCATCAGGGACGCATCACCTGTTATCGTAGTCCAACGCCCGGGGTTCCCGGAACCTATACCTTTTGCGGCGTGCAGCTGGTCTCGTCGCAGATCTTTAGCTTTTTACCGGACACCCCCTTTTGTACGTTGGTAGAAGCGTATGAACAAGCGATGTTGCAAGGCGTTTTTGTACGAGGGGTTGTGCTGCAGGGAAGTTATTGGGACGATGCGGGTACGGTTGAGGCCTATTTGAGAATTCACCGCGAATTAGAAACGCAAAATAAGTTGTCGCCAAGATGGGCCTCTGCAATAAGCGATCAGGCTAAGGTGGCGCCAGATGTGTACCTTGAAAACAGTGTGATTTACGGAGATGCCCAGGTGCTACCGGGCAGTGTTCTCAAGCATTGTGTGATTGCCGGTGGGTGCGTGGGTGGCAAGTTGGATCAGGTGGTTTGTGTGCCAGCCTCTGCAATAGCCGAAGAGGGGGTGGCGGGCGCCGTGGCGGCAATGAAGTGGGATTTGGCTGGTACTGCGGCTTGTTTTCTGGAGGCAAGGGGATCAAACCGAAGATTCTGGCGACTCTACAACGGGCGGGAAACGGCCATCAGCATTCATTATAGCGAGGAACGGCTGGAGAATAAGCGGTACGCAGGGCATGCTCGGCTGTTAACTGAAGCGCGCGTGCCTGTTCCTGCGGTTCTGGCAGACTTGCCAGAACAGGGGGTGCTCGTGCTGGATGATTGGGGCGAGGACTCCTTACAGCAACGTATGGCGCGTCAACCTAACCGAGCATGGGCATGGTATCGTCCGGTGGTGGCGGCTCTGGCGCGGCTACACGACGCTGGGACCCGTCTGGTTTTGGCGCAGCAGACGGTGTTGGAGCCGCCCTTTGACCCGCCTCTGTATGCGTGGGAGCACGCGCTGTTTGCTCGTCATTTGCTGTCGGAGCGGTATGGCATAGAACGTTTGCCGACAGCGGTGTCTGCAGAGTTGCAGACTGTTGCGGACCGGCTGGTCGCATCTCGTCAAGTGGTGATTCATCGTGATTTACAATCCAGCAATATTCTTTTCCGTGCACGGAAGTTTGTTTTTATCGACTTCCAAGGAATGCGATTTGGCGCTGCAGCCTATGATCTAGCTTCTCTTTTGTATGATCCTTATGTTAAACTATCTGCTTATTTACGTAAGGACTTACTTGAATACTACGGATGTCTTCTTCCCAAAGATACGGATGCCGTTTTGTTGTTTCATGAAGGAGCAGTTCAGCGTTTGATACAGGCCTTAGGTGCCTTTGGCCGGTTAACGGCGGTTGGGCAAAGCGGCTTTATTCAGTACATCCTGCCAGCATTGGAAAATTTATTGGAAGCCGCAGATTTGATTGGATTGGATGCGTTGGGTGGATTAGCTGAAGAGTTGATTGCGCGAGAGCAGAGCCGGACGGGCGTGTGACAGGTGTGGGTCGATGACAGGAGCGTTTTTGAGTTGAGTGGCTTGGCATGAAAAAGACGATTCATCAGTTTATTTCTCGAGTACGGGGTGAGGCCCGGCAGAAGAGCACAGCCGTGACGTTGCGTGCCATGGGTCATAATCGCGTCTTTTATGCATACGATTGGGGCGTGGACACCTTTATTTTTGAAAAGGATGTCTGGAAAAAGATTGAGAACCACAGCCCAATACTGATCGTCCGGAAGCAAGCACTGGTGAAGCGGGCTAATGGGTTTATCATGACCCTCACAAGTGGAAATCACACGGTAGCGGCAATCCCCCTGCTTTCAGGACAGTTCTGGAATCTAGGACGTTTACCAGCCACCAAGCGTAGCCAAGTGTTGCAGCACGATATTTTATGCGCAAATGTTGTTAACGGGGTGATTGAAATCTCACAGCGGGATGTGCCGACCGAGCGCTTGACCCAGGCTGACGAGTGGTTGCACAGTGTTGGATTTGCGCTCGATGACGTGATCATGGCTGAGCGCAATGATGAGGCGTTGGGGTATTATCGGCGACAGGGGCAGGAATGGCGAATTAAGCCGCTTGCGTGGACACGACGTGAGATGGAGAGTGCCCTGAACGCCAGTCGAACGCGCATTAACTCTTGTTTGCGCTACTATCACAGTGCCAAAGGTGTTCACTTTCTCTCCTACCCTGATTTCCATCGACTGTCGGAGAAGGTTGACACCGACTATCCTCAGTTTGTTTTATGTTTGCGCGAACTGGTCTCAATTTTTGAGGGCGATATTCGTTCCTGTATGCGTACTTTGAAATTTCATGGGCACCATGAAATTGAGTTATTCGGGTTGCGGCGTGGCGATGCTGTTGAGCACGTGGTGCCCGAACTTGAAAAACTCATGGAATCAATTACGCTCAAGCGTATTAGCGAGGCCGAGGTTGTTGAGCGATTTAAGATGATTGACACGATGTTCAAGGCATCTCTTGAACGCCCGGAATTAGCTGATGAAGACAGTGAAGATTTTATTGAAACGTTGTATGTGCATCTAACGGGCGAGATCTATTATGGCGCGGGCGATACCGTTTCGCTTGCTTTTGACGATCGGCGAACAGCGTTGCCCGGTGCAACTTTTCGTGGTGGGCGTCCAGATTTTCATCCAGGC
>CAZSUM010000272.1:3773-4023 GCA_964610015.1 uncultured Lentisphaeraceae bacterium | reverse complement strand
CATCGGTAACTCCGGGATTGCCCGTTCAATAAGAACGCGCACCCCCTCTCCCACACAGGCCACGACTTCGGCAACCGGACGTGGAGGTAAATCAAAATCCTGCCGGGTTAAATTCACGGCCTTCGCTAAATCTCCACGCGAATCAATTAGTGTACCATCCAAATCAAACAGAGCTGTTTTCATCCGCGCTTTTCACAATCCTTTTCTTCCACTGTTTTCCCCTGTTCGGGTGTCTGCCCAACTTTTTCGT
>CAZSUM010000272.1:0-3763 GCA_964610015.1 uncultured Lentisphaeraceae bacterium | reverse complement strand
TTGGCAAAACAAGCATCACCGTTGTGCCCTGTCCTTGAGCACTGCTGACTGTCATTTTTCCGCCAAGACCTTCAATGACTTCTCGAATCCCAAACAACCCAATCCCCCATTCCGTCTTCATTTCGGAGTCCTTCTTTGGGTCAAAACCACATCCATTATCTCGAACCGTCATCTGAACGTCACCATTCGATTTCTCGCAAAGTGTGACCTGCGCCCATTTTGTCTGGGCATGCTTGACGACATTGAACAACAACTCCTGAACAGCCCGACAGAGACACTGACACACATCCTCGCGAACGGGATGTAATGGTTTTTCACAAACCACCTCTACCGTGAGATCAAACTTTCCCTTGATCTGTTGGACAAACCAACAAATCGACTGATGCAATTCGCCATCTTTAACCGCTGGAATAAAGATCTCTAAAACTAACGTGCGCGTCAGACGAAAAGCCTCATCAAGAATCTGGTCCACACGCACCAATAACCCTTGCTCTTCTTTCACCTCTGTAACTTGCCCCAAGACACTCCCCAACAACATCTTCGCCACTGCCAACGTTTGCTGCAGATCTTCGTGCAAAATCTTCGCAATACGTCGACGCTCCTTCTCCTCGGCATGGATCAAACGTCCGGTCAACGCACGAAGATCATTCGAGTATTTTTTCACTTCCGATGTCCGCTCATCCACCCGACGCTCTAATGATTGATTCAATTCTTCAAGCACCATTCGGGCCTTCGTACGTTCGCTGACATCCCGATAAAACGTTTGTAAACTACCATCTGGCAAACATTTGGAGTGCATCTCAACATCAATCCGAGTGTTATCCGGACGAACAATGGTCCGCTCACACACAACAAGTTTACCGCGTACCATCGCCTGAAAGTCGAGGGGTTTTCTAAGGAGGCTGTCCGGAGTAAAATGCATTTCTGAAATATGCTTACCGATGATCTTCTCGCGTGGCAACCCAAACATGCTACACATGCACTCATTGGCATCTGTAATATACCCCTGTCTCGTTCCAATCAAAATGCCGTCTACCGCATAATTCAGTAGATTGCGATAGCGCTGTTCGCTGTTAAGAAGATGGGCACGTGTTTCTCTGCACTCTTCCTCTCGCAAACTGACCAACGATGTATGGGATGATTCCAAATCTGTAATCCGGCCATACAGCAATTGATTCAAGCAATTGAGATGCCGTGCGAGCAAGCGAATCTCCACGGCACCCTCCTCTTTGACCTCCAAAGGTTTTAAATCATCTGCATGCGTTTGTATGGTTTTTGTAAGACGTTGTAACGGCCTGACAACACCCCGCATGACCGGAAAGACGAGGAGGAGACTGAAGATCAACATCCCACAGCCGAATAAAAGTGTCTTCCAAATAATCGTTTGCAATTGCCGATGCATCGACGCAAGGCTGATACTGACTCCGAGTAAATGCTTACGCCCTGCTGCGTCATATACCGGCAAGAGTGTCACCCGCATCTCACCCCATTGATCCTTGAGGCTGCATGACAACAGACGCATATTTTGAAAAGCCTTGCGGTAGAACTCCGAATTGCTGTGCTCCTCAAAAAAAGAAGCGTGTTGCTTGTTGTCTGTAATTTTATCGGGTGATGTAGCCGTCGTAAAGACGACACGCTTATCCTCAGTTTCCATCACACTCCAAATATACTCTAGACCAAGCGAAACACATAATTGATTGTTCTTTTCAACCACTTGCTCAAATTCCGCCTTGGAAATCGAGTCACGTCCCGTGATGCGATTCAAATAATTATTAGGCAACAATTCTTTAGCCAAAAGCGCCACAGACAACAGGTTCTTGTCAATATTTGAAATCAGGGCTTCCTGATGAGTCTTATAAAAAACCGCACTCATGGTCAGCATCAACAGGACGTTGACGCTGACAATTGACAAAAGAAAGAGCTCTCGAATCGCAACTGGTTTACTTTTGTAACTCATTTTACACCCTCGTTCTGAGGTATACACAACCCATTCATTGAGAGGCAATCTGCTTTTTTATAGATTACACAAATTCATATTGCGTCACCATACTAAATTATCACACCCTTCGGATCGCTTTTGGCCACACACTTTTGCCAGCATGATGCTCATGACGCGAGTCTGTTGTTCTTTGAAATAAAACCGCGTACACCAGCCATTCCATGCCAACCAATGGCTTGCCTGCAACACCCAAAAACGTTATATTTAAGGCATTAAATAATTTGTGTCTTGCGTCTAACATGGTTGTTGTACGTCGAAGACCTTAAAGGGGGAGAACGAGTGAAACATCTGATGTATGCCGCACTGACACTGGTTTCAGTCGGTATTTTTTCGGTTCAGGCCAAAGTCACAGTCGCACCCGTCTTTGCTGATAATATGGTTTTGCAACGTGAGTTACCCGTTGCCATTTGGGGCGTCGCCGATCCCCAAGAAGAGGTTATCGTCTCGTTCGCTGAACAAAAGGTCAAAACCACGGCCGATGCAAAAGGCGAATGGAAGTTGCGTCTCAGCCCGTTGTCAGCCTCAAAAGAGAATCGCACATTGACGGTGGCGGGCAAGGATAACACGCTTGCGATCCAGAACGTACTGGTAGGAGAGGTTTGGCTCTGCAGTGGCCAGTCCAATATGGCGCAACCGCTTTGGGGCAATCGGATTCGCTATCGGGACGGTAAAGGCGCAATGATGGCTGCCCTCGCCAATTATCCGTTGATCCGTTTCTCGCTTATGGCAACGCATGACTTTTCAACAACCCCTCGAACCGATTATCCGATGCAGTGGCAGGCGTTAAGCCCAGATAATGCCGCGACCTTCTCAGCGGTCGGATTCTACTACGGCGTCACGCTCTTCCAGGCACTGGACATCCCCATCGGCTTGGTGGGATCGTACTGGGGCGGCACGCGCATTGAGCCGTGGACACCCCCATGTGGTTTTAAATCAGTGCCTGCACTTCAAAACATTGTTGATGCCCTCGGTGACCTGAAGCCCCAAACTGAAGGCGCTAAGCATCTTCACCAGCAACCTACGGTTCTCTATAATCGGATGATCTTCCCCTTTGTGCCATACACGCTGCGTGGTGCGATCTGGTATCAGGGATGTAGCAACCGTGGCGATGGCGATCTCTATCGTGAAAAGATGAACGCCCTCCTCAACGGTTGGAAAATGGTGTTCGAAAATCCTTCTTTCAAACTGTACTTTGCGCAGCTCGCACCGTACACCTATGGCGGTTCAGCAACGGCCTTACCAGAAATATGGGAAGCGCAACAGAAGTTTGCAGATCAAGCTCCAGATGCTGGCATGGCCGTTATTACTGATGTCGGGAACCTTCATGATATTCACCCGGCCGACAAAGAAACCGTTGGCCGCCGCTTGGCCCTGCTAGCACTCAACCGTGATTACGGGTTCAAAGGGGTCAAAGCCGATTCCCCCACCCTCAAGGAAAGTCAGATCGTCAACAACAAGTTCGTTTTGACATTCAGGCGCGGATGGCACCTTTGTCGAAGCCAAGGCCGAAATTAAGGGAGCCACAATTGAGGTGAGTTCCGATAAGGTCGCAGAACCCAAAGAACTTCGTTACATGTGGAACCAAACCTGCGAAGGCAACCTCTACAACGAAGCGTGCCTGTTGCCCGGAGCCTTCCGGATTCAGACCGCTAAATAAAGAAGGAGACGCGCATGTGTGTGCGCTTTCGACAGCACATGCTCGGCATCGTGGCAGGCATAGGATATGGCCTAACCTGCCACGCCACAAACATTTGGCATGTGGAA
>CAZSUM010000271.1:0-4070 GCA_964610015.1 uncultured Lentisphaeraceae bacterium | reverse complement strand
GTAGCTTAATGAAACAGGACCACGATATGCGGCATTTAACTTTACAACCTACCCACTTATTGAAAGGAAAGATTTGATGCAATCAGTGGTCAATGACTATAGAATATGATAAAGTTTTTAACCTTTATGAAAGACACTAGACCGGTAAGAAAGACATTTCCGATCAATGCCATGCTAGAAGGACGCCGTGTATTGGTCGTGGGGGGGGGGCGCGTTGGGCAACGTAAAGTCGAGTTGCTCCTCGACTCGGGGGCTTCGGTGACATTGGTGTGTCCCGCCTGTGTGGCCGAGCTGGAGGCGTTGGCAAAAGCGGGCAAAATCCAACATGCGGTGCGTTGTTTTGCTGCAACGGACGTACAGAAGTGCGCCTTGATTTTTGCCTGTACGGATGACAAACATGTTAATCGTGAGATTTTGCAGGAGGCGCAGGCAGCGCGTGTTTTTTGCTGTTGTGCGGATGGTAATTGGCCTGACGGCGATTTTGTGACACCAGCGATTATCCGCACCGATGACGTGATGATTGCTGTTTCCACCAGTGGCAAATCATGTCGGCAATCGCGTTTAATCAAGGATAACCTGCGTAAACATCTTGATTCAATCCAGAGTTCAGATCTTTTAGTGCTGGGAACCAGTCACGAGTATCTTTCGGGCGAGGAACGCGCGCCTTTTCACCTGATGCCGAAGGATCGCGAGATCGTAGGCGAAATGATCCGGCAGGTTTGGGGAGTGCATGAATTCTTTATTCTTAACACCTGTAATCGGGTGGAACTGGTTGCAGCGATTTCCAGAGATGCAAGTACGTGTGGAATCTTGCGACGACTACTGCGTTTCGATCAGATTCGTCCAGACCTCTACTATATGAAGCACGGATTTGAGGCCTTCTCGCACTTATGCCTAGTGACGGCGGGAATGGATTCGCAGACTCCGGGTGAGTTCCATGTTGTCTCGCAACTCAAAGACGCTGTTGATGAGGCAACGACGCTAGGTTGGGCAGGCTCAATCTCCCGTGAACTGTGCGATGCCGCACTGCATGTGTCTAAGGATATCCGGCATGAGGTGAGACCGTTGCTGGATGTCGCTGAGATTGAAGAGATCGCAATGCGCTACCTAGATGCCGAAGTGACGAATCTGGTCACATCCCAAGTAATGGTTATTGGTACAGGCGTGGTGGGTAAAGGGTTGATTGCGGCATTACTAAAACGCGGGTGCAGGTGTATCTGGGTCTATCACAACAATCGACCGACTGTCGATGCCGAGAGTTCTGAACGGGTGAGGGTTGTACAGTTGGAGGAGATCATGGAGGTCTTGCCCGAGGTGGATGTGGTTGTTAGTGCGGTGGATGTCAAAGCTCCTGTGGTGACAGTCAACAAGCACCAACAGGCGTTGAATCCGAGTGGCGTTCTGCTGGTTGATCTTGGCATGCCTCACAATATTGATCCGCACTTGAATTGCGCTGGCGAGGTGATTCGGATCGCTGATTTGGATGTGCTCAAAGCGTGGTACCGTGCTGCAAACGGTACACTCGGCAAGGTGTTGGAAGTATGCGAGGCAATTCTAAAGGGCCATCGTAACATGTATGATCGGATGCGCCGTAGCATACAGGGTGGAGAGCAACAGCAAGCTTAACGGCTTCCACAACGGACGTTACAACGCGGAGAACAGGGACACTCATGACAAACAAACAAGTCAAGGTGGGTACGCGTGGGAGTCAACTCGCACTGTTGCAAACCCAGAGCGTGTTGGAACGATTTTCTGCGCTGTTTCCCGGACTCATTTTAGAAGTCGTTCGGGTTGAAACGCTAGGGGATCGTGATCTCATCACTGATCTACGTGAAAGTCCTGCCGATTTCTTTACACGTGATTTGGATGAGGCGTTACGTCAGGGGCAGATTGATCTGGCGATTCACAGCGCAAAAGATTTACCTGATCCGATGCCAGAGGATCTGGATTGGTGCTGGTTGCCTTGGCGCGAAGACCCGCGTGATGCGTGGGTGTTACCTGCAGGTAACACGTTTAGTGATTTGCCGGATGTCCCCGTGATCGGGGTCAGCAGTGAACGGCGCGAAACATGTGCGCGGTCTCGTTTCCCGCAAGCGATTTTAAAACCGATACGTGGAACCATTGCCGCACGCCTTAAACAGCTTGATGCAGGGGATTATGATGCCATTATTATGGCAGGTGCTGCGTTGAATCGATTGAGTTTGAGCGATCGGGTCACGGAGTGGCTATCCGTGAGTGAACTGCCGGTCCCCGCAGGACAAGGCGTGTTGGCGATTTCATTCCGATTGGGCGATCCTTTGTGGACGCGACTGCGAAGCTGGTTTGTCAAGTCGGTGCGATTTGTCGGTGCAGGTGTGGGTTCGGCTGATTTTTGCACGTGGGGAGGAGTTCGCGATCTGCAAAAGGCTGATGTGTGCCTGTACGATGTGCTGATGGATGATCATCTCTTGACCTTTTTGTCGTCGCAGGCAGAACGTGTATTTGTCGGCAAGCGCTGTGGTGAGCATGCGCTACGTCAGCCAGATATCACGGGTTTGATTGCGCGGTATGCTCGGCAAGGACGACGCGTTGTACGACTCAAGGGTGGAGATCCCGGATTGTTTGGTCGGCTGGCAGAGGAAACCGATGAATTAGACCGTTTGGCATTACCATATCGTGTGCGGGCCGGTGTTAGCGCTTTAACGGTCGCCACGACAGGTACAGGCTTGATGCTGACCAAGCGTGGGGTCTCACGCGGCTTCACTGTCCTGACACCGCGTGCTGAGGGAGGGGCTGTGGAAGGCGTGTCGTTGGAGGTGCGCCGAAACTTGCCAATCGTATTGTTTATGTCGATCCGGGTGGCTTCCCAAATGGCGGCACAGTTACTAGCTGAGGGGTGGTCGGAAACAATGCCTGCGGCAGCCGTGTTTAATGCGGGTGCCGATGATGAAGAAGTATTCCGCATGACCTTGGCTGATTTGCGAGATGGTGCCGCGGCTAAGGTAGGGAGTGACGCACCAGGTTTGTTGGTAATAGGTGAAGTCGCGGCAGGGGCTTTTCGTCGTGATACAGGCGCATTGGCTGGTTGTCGCGTTTTGTTGACCTGTAGCGAGGCTCTATTGGAAAAAGCGGCGTTACGGGTGATTGACTTTGGAGGGGTGCCCCTGTTGCGCCCCCTTATCCGACTGACACCCTGTGCAGAGGTCCGCGATGTGATTGAGCGGGTTGCCTCCTATGATTGGCTTGTACTGACATCGCCTTCGGCAGTCCATTTTTTTATGAAGCTGGTTCGCGAGGCCGAAATAGACCTTCGTACGCTTCCCCAGGTGATGGCCTGTGGTGCGGGCAGTGCCGCTGCATTTCGAGAGTATGGGCTTCACGCAAATCTAACACCGCCAATGAATTATAGCGCAATAGGATTGGCAGAGGAGATGCGTATGATTGACCTCGTCGGGCAGCGTGTTTTGCGGTTACGTTCTGAAAAGGCCGGACCGCTTCTGGCCAACGTGCTACGCGAACAGGGGGCACAGGTCGAGGATGTACAACTCTACAAGAATGAGGCGATCCGTGATGCATATTTGCCAGCCTGTGACGCAATCTTTTTTGCCAGTGCATCGGCAGTTGAAGCCTTTGTTGCTCAATTTGGTGCGGATGCGCTGAGTGGCAAAAGTGTGCTGACGATTGGCAAGCCAACCTCTGACGCACTCGCGAAATGTGGTCGTCGGCCAGACGTGGTTGCAGATGAGGCAACGGTGGACGGGGCGATTGAGACATTGGCACGGTATTGGCTGGGACGCTAAACGCGTGCGATCCCTTGTAGAAAAATAAATAATCAAGATCAGGCTGAAGTGTGAAACCGCCATTCTTCAATAAAGGGACAGGTAATTTGATAATAAAAGCATTGTTACTTCACTCCAGTCCTGATAATGTAAATTAAGAATAAGAGAGAGGAGACCAGAAATGCGACATGCACGGGTGAAAGCTGAAGGCATGGGCTGCTACCATGTAGTCAGTCGGATTGTGGATCGGACCTTTAGACTGGAAGATGCCGAGAAAGAGGTCTTTCGTAATCTGATGCGTCGGGCAGAGGT
>CAZSUM010000270.1:667-4099 GCA_964610015.1 uncultured Lentisphaeraceae bacterium | reverse complement strand
ATGCGAACGGTTACGGGTGCAGCGAGATTAATGGGTTTTATTAGGCGAAAGTGCCAATGCATCTCCTCACCAGGATTAAGGACCGTGTACTTTTCGTCGGCCTTTTCCGCTAGGACTTGTAAGATCTTTGCTTTGCTAAGACCTTTGGGTCGTGCATGGTTTTGTTCGAGGATGCGGTACTCGGCTAAAGCTTCCTCTTCAGGTGAGGGCAGTGTGGGGCGTGTGACCCACTGTGTGGTGGGCCAGTCTGTTGACTCCCAGCTATGGTGCATGCGCCATGCAATCTGTGCATAAACGCCGAGATAAACCGCCATCAGAAGAAAGGCATTTAAAATGAGCAGTGCCAGCCATTTGCCAAGCCAGAAGGAAAGAGTGGGCACAGGTTTGACTGCAGATAGGTGGATGCGTGAACTGTCGATCTCAGCGGAAAAGAGAGCACAGGCCGCCCAAAGCGTCGCGAGACAAAGAATTCCAAAAGCAAATCCCAACGTATACATCAGCAGAATATTCAGGTCTCCGGCCGCTGTTCCGTCTCCCTTGATAGCGCCGGGTAACAGACCCACACAGAGAGCCAATAGCACAAGAAGCGCGGCTACTGTTTTGGTACGTACCGCTGCTCGCAGAGAGAGGCGTGTTATTCCGCCGATGATTCGGAGGTGATGCATCAGGGGGTTGAGCATGTGGACGCTCCCTCTGACAAAGACGATTGCTTGGCTATTAAAAACGGCGCAAGGTGGCTGCCTTTTTGTTGATCTTCCGCCTTTACGGTCTTGAGAAAGAAGTTCTCCAGCCGCATGGACGGATAGTCCAGTTGAACAGGACGCTGGGTTCGAACCTCAAGGTCTTGTCGAATGGCTTGGGCTTGTTCGTCAGCGAGTCCTTCAATCAAGTAACGTACGGTATCAGGCTGACGTAAAAGTGTCTTAATGGGACCTTCCGCACGCAGTTCGCCACGCGCCAGAATTGCCACACGGTCGCAAACATCTTCGACATCCGCCAGTAGATGCGAGGTGAGCAGGACCGTCACGCCAGCGTGCGCCAAGGTTTGCACGAGATTTTTAACATCGCGACATCCAATCGGATCTAGGCCCGAGGTCGGTTCATCAAGGATTAACAACTCAGGTGCGTTGATCAACGCTTGGGCTAGTCCGACACGACGTGCCATGCCTTTTGAAAAACTGCCCACTGCGCGATCAGCAGCATGAACGAGGTCAACCATCACCAGTAGTTCGTCACTGCGTTGCTTGGCCATAGCGTTGGGTAACCCGAAGAGACTCGCATAATAGCGGAGGGTTTCGCGTGGTGTCAGAAACGGGTGTAAATGAGAAACTTCCGGTAGATAGCCAATACGCGATTTAGCTTTCAGATCATGGGGAGGGGCACCGAAAATGCGGATTTTTCCGGCAGAGGGGTGCAACAACCCTAAGAGCATCTTGATCGTCGTGCTTTTACCCGAGCCATTGGGCCCCAACAATCCAACGACCTCTCCTCGGGTCAGGGTGAGATCAAGCCCTTTAACCGCTTCGACCAAGGGCCGATGCCAGAAATCCCGAAACGTCTTGCGTAAGTTGCAGGTTTCAATGACTATTTCCTTCTCCATCATTTTCCTTATGCTGTCCTGTTCATTCCAGAGATGTCATCCCAAGTCGCGCTGACGAAAGGCGGCGTAGCCGAGTGTCAGAAAAAGTACACAGAAGGTGACGGCATGGATGCCCGCCTCAGCGACATATTTCCATGATAATTGACCGCCACGTGCAATTGCATCGCAAAGCCAGAAGTTTTGAATATCCGGTAAGAAGCCCGGTAGCAGTCCACGCATGGAGAGGAGTGGTGCGCTCCCCTTAAGGGTGTCGCCAGCCAGCCCGAAGAAGAGGATGGTCGCGCAGAATGCCAAGACAGCGCCAGTGGAGAATCGGGTCGCCAGAGCGGTCGCGAGGGCCGTAAAAAGTGCAAGTGCAAAAAGAACGAGAAGCGCTACAGGAATCACACCTAGATTCAACTCGATATGATAAAAAAGGTTTGTGACTGCTTCATGCGCATGATCACACCCGTCTGCGCCGCAAGCGGTCTCGCCCTGTAGCGGGTAGAGTTGTCCCAAACGGTTGTAAAAACCGGAAAGCAGCACCACGCTGATTTGTGCGATCAGGATATTGAGAAAGGCGGCTCGGCCGAATCGCTTGCGCCAGAAATAATGACGAATCGCAGCGACGATAAGGGCTACACCCACCCCTCCTAGCGCTAGCGAGAGTGTGACGGGATCTGTGGCGTATCCAGCATACTCCCCTTGGATTATAAAATGAGCAGAACAGCGTTCAGCCACGAGCGTTGCAGCCAAGACGCCCCCCCAGAAAAGGGTCACAACCATGAGCACGCCGAGCCATTTTGCCAGCAGGAAGGTGAGTCGCGATACCGGTTTGCCCAGCGCTGCTGCGGCTGTCCCGCGTGAGATTTCACTCGCGACAGCTTGGCCGGCTGTGCCGATTGCAAGGGCGAGTCCAAAGACCAGCATACAGGAGAGACCGCTGTCACGTGCTAAACGACCATCTTCGCTGAAACGATGAAATTGAAAAACCGGCACCAGCAAGGTCGTGACAACCGCAGCAATCAAAATGAGTAGCGCGATCGGTTGTTGAACCGACTCGGTTACCGTTGTTCGCGCAATAGCGAAAAGTTGGCGCACATGACTTCGGCGAATACCTGATTCGGACTGAGTCAGCCTCACATTCATGACATCAGTTTAACGGAACGTTCCTGAACCGTCAAAGTCGTAAGGGTGTTGGACACTGTTTTTAATGCGTCATGAAGGATTAGCGGGGCTGGTCTCTGGTAGGGATGTCTCCCCGAGACGTCCGCAGGTCCCTGTCTCGGACGCCTCGGCATCTCTGCCAAGGCGTCTGACCGATTCCTTGCGTCTGATGGATGACAGAAATGAGTCAACTTGTTATGTTAAGCCTTTCCGAGTACAACTCAGGTATCTGATTCGTTTATCAGGTGGAAGGGAAAATGAAGCGTATGAGCAAACACGTGTTTTGGTTGGGAGTTCTTTGTGGCGCGTTAACCTGCGGAACACAGGTTTATGGTGAAGAACCAGGGTTTACCTGTGATGAAGCGGGTGTTTGCACGCTCCCTGGAAAGGGCATGACTGCAAAGGATGCGCAAGGTCAGGAGCGGAAGTTTTGGGCTGATCGACGGTTATTTACCGAAGCGCCACCCCTCGAAGTTGCTAAGTGGTTGACCGAAAAACCGGAAATGGAGGGAAAGTTCCTGGTGATCGAGTTCTGGCGTACGTGGTGTAGCGCATGCAAACGTGGAACCTCATTTTTGAATCAGTTGCAGAAAAAGTATGGCAACGAGCTGGTCGTTATTGGAATTAACGGCCAATCAGAAGAGGCTATTAAAAACTATAATGGGCCCGCCAAGAATTACTACTTA
>CAZSUM010000270.1:0-657 GCA_964610015.1 uncultured Lentisphaeraceae bacterium | reverse complement strand
GTTCTTCGCAACTCGATGCGGATAAACAGACGCAACCCGTATGTCATCAAGCAAAAGGGAAAAAGGATGGACCCGATACGCTTGCAGGAAAGAATCAGCGGGATATGGAGCGGGGGGCGTATGAGGAAAAGTTTGGGGTGTGGGGATGGCCGCATGTTGTGATTCTTGAACCGCAGTTGCATACCGTGGTTTGGGAAGGATATCCGGGGCAAAAAGGGTTCGAACTCACAGACGCGATGGTTGAGAAACTGCTTGCGGTCAATCGCGCGATGCGTGCCGACGCAGATAAAAAAGCCGCGCAGTGAGCTAGGCGAAGCTTCGATTTTTGCAACGCGATGGTTACGGCACAAGATCAGGGTCTTTGGAGAGGATGTGCCCGGCATAGCGCACAAAGATGCCTCGCCAGTCGTCGAGATAGCCAGTCAGGATTTTCTTGCCAAGATCGTCACAATCGCCACAACGATAGAGCGCTGAGGCAGCAAACAGTTCGATCATCGCTTGTGAGAAGTTCGTTGCTGCCAAACTGGCGGTCTGATGTTCGACATCCTGATGTCCTTGAATATCAGGTTGCTTGAGAAATTCCATCAAGGCGGGTACGGCAACAGGGTCACCGATTTTTCCTAAAGCCATCAGGATGGATCGGTAGGTGTTGAAGCC
>CAZSUM010000269.1:0-4117 GCA_964610015.1 uncultured Lentisphaeraceae bacterium | reverse complement strand
GTAGCTTAATGAAACAGGACCACGATATGCGGCATTTAACTTTACAACCTACCCCCCTCAACCGTATGACGTTTGCATTTCTCTTGTCAGGTGTTTGTTGTTGCGGCAGACTTACCCAAAGCCTTTAAGAAAGTTAACGATGTTATGGATGGGGGAAGCGATGAAACAAACCGTCTGGGCTCTGTTGTTGATTGGGTGTAGCGTTGTCTTGCAGGGATTCGCAGAAAAGGGTGATCCAACGCTGATGTTGTATCTGCCTTTTAATGAAGGGCACGGGCGCTGGAGTGTTGATCCGTCGAACCCTCTTGATGCTGAACTTTCCAACGTTCGATGGGCTAACGGTGCTTTTGGGAGCGCACTGCACTTTGGAGGAACCAATGCCTTTGTTGAGTTATCCCCCCTTCCGGGATTTAACGGTGCAACACAATTTACGCTGTCGGTTTGGGCGACATGGCAAGATCCCGAGTCACGGCGCTATCCGAATCTGTTGACCTCGCACAACTGGAGTCCTGGAGGCCTCATGCTTTTTGTTGCGGATCAAGCCTGTTCTGTTCGCATGGGACGTCCCGGACATCAAGCCAATGTGCCCGGGCAAGAGTGGCGTGAAACGGGCGTGTCGTTGCTTTCCAAGTGTCCGCTGGAAACATGGACACATCTTTGCGTGACGTTTGATTTGCCGCATGTGATTACGTACGTCAATGGAAAGCAGGTGGCGCAAACGCAATGGCCGTATCCGTTGGAAGTTGAGTCGTTACGGTTGGGGGGGTGGAATGGCACGGTTTGTCATAACGGCTTGCTTGATGAGCTCCGGATTTATTCGCGGACCTTGTCGGTCGATGAGGTGGCCCAACTGGCGGATACGACCGATCGCCAGAGCGTCAGCTGCACCTATACAGATCCCGAAACAGAACCGTATCCTATTGCCGTGGCGTTGACCAATCGGCTGATGATTCTGACGCTAGATACGCAGGGGCAGGTGGTATCGTTGGTGAATCGACAGAATAACCGTGACCTGCTGGCAAAGAGAGACGCGCAAGTTTCTCTACGTCTCAAGAGTGGCGCCTTACTCAAAGCGAACAAGCTGGTTTACGATAAGAACCGTCTGATCTTTCATTTCACGCGACACAGCGGAACTGCCATTGTTCAAGTCGATACCTACCCTGACTTTTTTACCTTTACCGCGCACAGCTTGACGGTTTCCAATGTGGAGGAATTTAACTTTCTTAATCTGCAGATCACACCCAGCACCTATCGTGGCACCATGGCAAACATGCTCTCGGATGATCTCGACGCCGTTTGCCTGCGCGGATACGACTTGCCGGTCGAGATGTCGGTGGGTTCTGATACGCTACGTGTGTGGACAACCGCAAAACTGGGATTGGTGGGTTGGCGTGCAGGCTTGGCTGCCGGAACAAAAAAGGAGCTGCCCAGCGCGTTACGGGCGATGGCACAACAGGCGGGCGTACCCTTCTCGCGATTGGGAGGTCCATGGTCGCTGGGAGCCGAGGCGAATCGGGGGTCCTATCTTTTTGCAGATTTGGCCTCTGCTGCGACTGACGATTGGATTGCGCTGGCCCGACGGGGTGGCTTCTCGACGATTCATCTGCATGGCTGGTGGCAAACCTTGGGTCACTACGATGTCAAGACCAACTACTTTCCTCGTGGTCTGCCTGAGATGAAAGAAACCGTAGCGCGCATTCATGACGCAGGCTTGCGGGCGGGGATCCACACGCTAACAGCCTGTATCGACACACGCGATGCCTGGGTGACGCCCTCAGCCCATGCCATGCTTCAGCCTTTCAAGAGCTACACATTGGCCCGTGCGCTTTCGCCTACCGACACGGTTATTTATGTCAATGAAGTTCTCGATGCGCGTCACGATGTTGTCTTTACCTATTCCGGCAATGGCAATGCGCTTAGGATTGGAGACGAGATTATTCAGTATTCACAGCTCCAACGTGACGCGCCCTATGCCTTTCAACACTGCCAACGCGGGGGGTTCCGCACAACACCTGCGGCACATGCCGCGGGTGCGCAAGTAGACTATCTGCAGCAGCGCTACTCGGCCTTTTATCCACAACCGGAGTCCTTGTTGGCGGATGAACTAGCTAAACGAATTGCACGAGTCTATAACACCTGCAACTTGGATCAGCTCTACTTTGACGGCTCTGAAGGGATGATGAGTCGCTACGGGATTGACGTCATGCGGCACAAAATCTTCTGTCTGCTCAAAGGTGATCCGTTGATTGAAGCCAGTTGCCATGGCGCGCATAACTGGTGGTTTCATGCACGTCTGGGCGCGTGGGATCATCCATGGTGGGCAGCCAAACAATTTCAGGATGCTCATATCGCGCTGGCTGCGACCTATCGACAGAGTGATTTGGTAGAGCCGCAAATGGGCTGGTGGGCACCCCGCCGGGCTTCACCTCAAGTTCGTGGCCTCTTCATGGATGAAATGGTCTACTTTGCCTGCAAGAATCTGGGGTTGGACGCAGCCATGGCGATTCAGGGCATCAATATCAACAACGAGCCCCTACCCTTTTATATTGAGCAACAAATAACGGTGTTGGGCTGGTTTGAGCATCTACGGCTGGCACGCTATTTTGATGCGCCAACGCTTGAGCGAATCGCTGTCCCGGGGCAGGAGTTTGAGCTGGGGCAAAAAATGGACGGTCTGTGGTGCTTAACACCTGTCACCCGTTACACACATCGGATGAGTGCGCTGGGAAATGGCTCTGAGCAGTGGTGTGTTTCTCATCTCGGTTCTGCGCAACCCATAAGCGTGCGCTTAGAGGCGCTCTATACCTCAGCTTCCTACGACGATCCCAAGGGTCAGGTTCTGGTAGGAATGGAGCACCTTGCGAAGTTTGCTGCATCGACGGCCTCTGCCGACATAAAGATGAAAATTTCGGAAGAGAGTGAAGAGACACGTGGGGCACCGCGCAATCTGCGCCTGACCGTGATGCGAACTGGCACACGCAGTCAAGGGGCTTGGGCGCGGGCGGAATTGACGTTTGAAGCGCCCTACCAAAACTGCGGCGGGTCCGGGGCCTTTGGGTTGTGGGTTAAGGGCGATGGCAGTGGGGCACTGCTGAATATGCAGCTCCAATCGCCACGGGAATATATGGGAGCGCTTTCGGATCATTATGTCACGCTTGATTTTACAGGGTGGCGTTACGTTACGCTGTTGGCACGTGAGCGAGATGTTGTCCAGACCGCACAACGTGTTTGGCCATATAGTGGACATTATGCGCTTTATCGAAATGGGTTGGATCTGACACATCTCTCCAAAGTCTCGTTTTATCTCAACGATCTCCCTGTCGGCAAACAGGTCGATGTCACGGTTTCGCCAGTCATGGCCTTACCGCTGCTCAAAACAACGCTTTCTCACCCCGTGTTAACGGTAAATGGCAGTAGCCTAACGTTGCCCTTTACATTGATCTCAGGTGATTTTGTCGAGTTGGATTCTGAGGGCGAGTGCCTGCACTATCGCGAGAACGGCGAGCCAGCTGCCTATCAACATCTCGACCAGGTTCCGCTTCTTCGCGCAGGACAAAACACGATGACGTTTAATTGTCAGCAGACCGCAGGATTGACGGCACGTGCGGAGGTCACCATCAATACGTTGGGGCCATCCTTTGGGGGGTATCGGCCACAGGATCAGATTGACTGGAAACAGGTCACACGCGAATATGAGAAGATTCAATGGATAGGAACATCGCAGGGGCAAATACGAAAAACGTGGGCGATTGCTGTTCGTCCTGGCAAACATGCGTGTCTGGCGCTGGAGTTATGTGGTGGCATGCAGATGCCAACCATACAAATCAACGAACAAAGCGTTTGTTTCCCTGTGACCCTTCAGAAGGGTCAGCGCCTTTTTTGTGAAGATGGACGGACGTGGCGTGTGATCGATAAGAAGCGCTCTTTGATTGCGCAAGGCCAATTGGAGAAACACATACCACAACTCAGGGGCGGTGCTCTTCGAATCGATTTTACGTGCAAAGATCCTGAGGACGCGAGGGTTAAGCTTGTCAAAATCTATGAGTAAAGACGCGTTGTTGCTTTCTCCCTCGCCCTCTGGGAGAGGGCTGGGGTGAGGGTTGCGGGCTCTGCCTGC
>CAZSUM010000268.1:0-4136 GCA_964610015.1 uncultured Lentisphaeraceae bacterium | reverse complement strand
GGATTATGATTCCGATGCTCTACCAACTGAGCTAACCCGCCATAAAGAAGTGAGCACTTTACAAAAACAGAGGGGCGGTGTCAACGGTGCTTTTGTATTATCACCAACAATTTTGAGGAAGTATCGGGTGTGTCTAGGGCGGGGATGAGGGTTGCGGGCTCTACCCGCATTTGAGAAGGGGGAATGAATAAACCGACTGACTTAAAAATAACAAAAAAAAGGCCTGCGAACACGTCTGTCCGCAGGCCTTCATTACGAGCTGATTAGAAATAATCAGCGCCGACTGCGCAGATGTCCATGTTTCAGGAATCCGTCATAATTACGCATAAGCAGATGCGATTCCATCTGCCGCAGGGTGTCTAGCGCCACACCGACAATAATCAACAAACTGGTGCCACCAAAGAACGAGGCCATCTCCCAAGGGAGTGACATCATTCCGCGCAACAGTTGAGGCACTAGGGCGATAACCAAAAGCCCCAATCCACCAATCAAGGTTACGCGGGTCATCAATGCATCGAGATACTCGGCTGTTGCACGCCCCGGCCGGATGCCAGGAAGATACGAGCCATCACGCTTAAGACTATCTGAAATCTGCATCGCGTTAAACTGAGTAGCCACCCAGAAGAACGAGAAGAACATAATCAGCAGGGCATAGAGGCAGAGATGAAACGGGCTGGTCATATCAACCAACTGGCCGCCCACCCACTTCAACCATGACAACCATGAGATTTCAGCCGGGATCTTGCTCAGCAATGCTGCGGGGAACTGGATCAGCGGGCCAGCGAAGATAATCGGCATAACGCCAGTGTAGTTCACACGCAGAGGCATATAGGTCTGTTGCATGCCATACGTACGGCCTCCACCCCCAGCCGCGCGGCGAGTCGAGTGGATGGGTACTTTACGCAGGCCTTGAGTCAACATCACGGTGCCCATTGTGATCAGAAAACCGAAGAACAGCAGGAGCAACAGCTCAATCGGGCTCTTGGTGGCAGAGATGCCTCCCAGACCGAAATAGCGTGTCCACGCTTCGATAATTGCGACTGGCAAACGGGATGTAATGTTAATCATAATGATCAACGAGGTTCCGTTACCAATTCCACTCTGGGTAATCTGGTCCGCCAACCACATGACAAAAAGCGAAGCTGATGTCATACAGATAACGGTCATGATATTAAAACCAAACCCTGGTCTGGTCACAATCTGCACATTCCCCAGACCGAAAGAGGCTGGGTTTTGTAGCGCAGTTGCCAGTGCAAAAGACTGGAAGACGCAGATGCCAATGGTAAGATACCGCGTATATTGACCCAATTTGACACGCCCTGACTCCCCTTCTTGCTTGAGTTTTTCAAGCATAGGAATCACGGCGGTCAAGAGTTGAATAATAATCGAGGCACTAATATAAGGCCAAATGCTCAGGAATCCGACTGCACACTGGTTAAGCGCGCCGCCGCTGAACACATTGAACCAATCCATGAGGCCGCCGCCTGCGCCTGCGGTCTCGCGGATACGGGCAAGTTCAGCCTGCAACGTCTGCCAATCCACTCCGGGTGTCGGAATCATAGAGATTAGGCGGCTGATAAAGACCAGACCGACCGTCAACATGATACGCTTCCGGAGCTCTGGGATTTTAAAAGTATTCGCAAAGGTGGCTAGCATGGCCATAGTGATAATCCCTAAACAATTTCAACTGAGCCGCCGACTGCTTCGACTTTCGCCTTAGCCGACGCACTAGCGCTGTTGACTTTAATCGTCAGCTTCTTGGTCAATTCGCCTTTACCAAGGAGTTTAACTCCAAAAAATTTATTGGCGAAAAGTCCGTGCTGATGGAGCAATTCCAGCGTAATTTCAGTGCCATTCTCGAAGCACTCGAGTTTCGACACATTTAACGCATAGTACTCGACCCGGTTGGGGTTTTTGAACCCGCGTTTGGGCAAGCGACGAATCAAGGGCATCTGGCCGCCTTCAAATCCGAGCTTATGTTTATGGCCTTTGCGGGCATTTTGGCCTTTATGGCCACGGGTAGAGGTTTTGCCCATACCCGATCCTGCACCGCGCCCCACACGTTTCGCTGATTTGCGCGCGCCGGGCGTGTTTTTTAATGATGACAGATCCATGATGAACTCCTAAAAAATGGCATAGTGGCTATTTGCAACCGTGCGATGGAAGAAAATGGCCAGCGGCACTGAACGAGATTACCATACAGGAATCTCCGACAATCCGCCAGACCATCCTTCCATTTTTATCACGCCCGAGCGGCTGCAATCTCTTCTGCTGAACGCAACTTATTCAGTGCATCCACAGTAGCCTTGACCACATTCAAACGGTTTTTACTACCCAGAGACTTGCCGATTGCGTCATGCACACCAGCTGCCTCGAGGACCGGACGCATGCCGCCGCCGACGATCAGCCCGGTGCCTTTGGGAGCTGGCTTGAGCAGCACACGGCCGCCATCGCAAACCCCAATCACCTCATGCGGAATAGTTTTTCCGGCGAGCTTGACGCGAATCATGTCCTTTTTCGCAGACTCGCCACCCTTGCGGATCGCATCTGCGACTTCATTCGCTTTACCAAAGCCAAAGCCCACACGGCCATCGCGGTCACCCACAACAACCACGGCGCTAAAGCTAAAACGACGGCCGCCCTTCACAACTTTAGAGCAGCGGTTGACGAACACGACCCGCTCATCGAACTCACTGGCACTTTCGTTGCGGGAGAATCTTGCCTCTGCGCTCACTTCGCCTCCTCTGCCGTTTCAGCGGCCCGGTCGGAAATTCTCAGTCCGGCGTTTGTTGCGGCCTCGACAATTTGTTTGACGCGACCGTGAAACTTGAACCCGCCGCGATCCACAACCACAGTCGAGATTCCCTTTTCCTTTGCCACAGTGGCAGCCTGTTCACCGACCAAACGGGCGGTTTCCAGATTACAAGGCTTCGTCTCCTTAAGGGTGGAGGTAGAAGCCAACGTACTCATGGCTTGATCATCAATGAACTGCACATACATGTGCTTGTTCGAGATGTAAATAGCCATGCGCGGACGCTCCGCCGTGCCCTGAACCCGCTGGCGCAGGCGCATATGACGACGGGCGCGTTGATCTTTACGGTTAAAACTCATCTTTCATCAGCTCCGTTCAGGCGTTACGCGACAGTCTTGCCTTGCTTGCGGCGGATCTGCTCGCCCAGGTACTTGATTCCCTTGCCCTTATAGGGCTCGGCCGGATAATAACTGCGAATACGCGCTGCAGCCTGTCCCACAAGCTCCTTGCTCATACCCTCAACCGTAACGTTGACGCCAGGGGCATCTACCGTTACCTTGATTCCATCTGGAATCGGGTAGTCTTTAGGCGACGCGAAACCAAGTGACAGGCTCAGCTTATTTCCCTGTAGAATGGCTTTGAAGCCCGTTCCCTCAATATTGAGTGCCTTTTTGAACCCAGTGGTTACACCCTCGATCATATTTTTGATCAAGGTCCGGCTCAATCCATGGAAACTTTTCTGCAGCTTGGAATCATTCGCACGGGTCACGACCACCTGGTCGCCATCGACCTTCACGGTGATCCCGGTCTGGAAAGCACGGCTAAGTTCGCCTAGTTTTCCCTTAACCGTCACGGCATTCCCTTGGGCCGTTACTGTGACGCCCTGGGGAATCGTGATCGGCATTTTACCAATTCTCGACATCGTAGAAGCCCTCTTACCAGATTGTGCAGATCAATTCGCCACCCAGCTTGCGTTGTCGGGCTTCTTTACCGCTCAAAACACCACTTGAGGTGCTCAGCACGGCAACACCCATTCCACCAAGCACGTGGGGAATATCCTGTGCGCCACAGAATTTGCGTAGTCCAGGACGGCTCTCACGGCGCAAACCGCGAATTGCCGGCTCGGCATCGTCATTATACTTCAATTCAATGCTCAACACGCGAGGCACGGTGTTAGTCATCGTGAAGTTCGTGATGTAACCTTCGTCCTTCATCACGCGGGCAATCTCGCCCTTGATCCGGGAGCCCGGAAGCTCGATCGCGGGGTGCCCAGCCTTCAGTCCGTTGCGAATGCGCAACAGCATGTCAGAAATCGGATCCGACGTCATTGTACTCTCCTACCAGCTTGCCTTGGTCACACCCGGGATCATACCGGACACAGCCA
>CAZSUM010000267.1:0-4152 GCA_964610015.1 uncultured Lentisphaeraceae bacterium | reverse complement strand
GTGCGGAGCGTCGCCAGAGTTTGGCATATACAAAAACTGTGAGCATACCTGTCAGAAGAAACGCCCACCACGCCCAATTGCCGGATACCCCTTGTGTCCGCACAATATCGGTGACGAGGTTGGGGGTATCGCATGAGAAGGTACATGCCACCATGGAAACACCGAGAAGCCACCAAGGCATTGAGCGTCCTGAAAGAAAGAAATCCGTGGCGCTCCGACTGGAACGTCGTGCGGCGGCTGAACCGACGGCAATCACCGAAAGAAGAAAGCCGATAATGATGATCGCATCTAGGGTGGAGATCTTCAACATGGTGAGGGTCCTTTCAGATATAGACAAAGAGCGTTCTGTTTTAGGGGGTATCCGTTGGTATCAAATTGGCGACTTTGGCACGCACGGCTTCGCGCTGTGTCACGAGGGCTTGCAGGACAGAATCCTTTTCCATTTTGTGCGTGATGGCGGGATTCGCCTTTTCCCAATCCGCATAGGCTGCAACCGCACTGTCTAGTTTGGCTTTCATTCTGACTTGTTCGTATTTGAGGGCTCGCAACTCATCATCCACCTTAATCTTTTTAAGGCCCGTCAAGGTGCGAGACTCTTTTTCTAGCGCGCTGGCCTTTTCAATGCTCTGCTGGTATTTCCGGAGGGTTTCGCGTGCTTCAATGGCAAGGGGATTTTGGGACAAAACGGATTCCTTCAGGGCTTCTTTTCGGGCAGCAATTTGACCGGAAAGCGTGAAGAACGTTTTTAGATTGCTGACGACATCACGGTGAATCATATCAGGGCTTCCGTCATAGGCTGCCGTTGTTGTGCAATCGAGCAGATACGGACCTTGCCATGCGTTATTTTGTTGCACCATACTCAGCAACATCGGGTTTTTTGATGTGGCTTTGACAGCTTCATAGGTAAAGAGTGTGCCTGCAGGTAGTGTGCCGAGATTTTTTCCTTGGGGCGAATAATAAACAGCAGTCTGTTTGATGAATCCCCACCCTTTTTGCGGTCCCATAAAAACAATTCGACTTTTATGTTCAGTTTCCAGATTTTGATCTGAGCTTTTCCGAACGTGTTCGGAGGGCTCTGAAGAGGCTTCAGAGCTTTTAGCTTCGCGCTCTAGTAGAGACTTTAAGTTTTTACTAGAGCTCTTGATTTCGGCTGTGGCGGTTAACGCGATGCCAAACAGGAAGAAGAAAGAAATAATCACTACTTGCATAATGAGGTAAAACAGAAAATTTGAACTGAAGCATGAGTGAATCATATCTCTAGTCCCGATCCAAGCATGATTTTCAGGGAATTGTACTTTTTTGGGAAACAAGACGGTGGTATACTTTAAGGCATTTCTAATTGAAATGCACCGATGATGACGGGGTAAGGAACATGATGCGGATTGAGTCCTGTGATTATTTAGTGGTCGGTAGTGGCATTGCTGGCCTAATGAGTGCCCTTTCCTTGGCACCTCACGGACGTGTGTTGCTGGTAACCAAAAAGAAGATCGATGATTGTAACACCAATCGCGCACAGGGTGGCATTGCTTGTGTGATGGAGCAGGGCGACAGTTTTGAGCAGCATGTTGCGGATACGTTGATTGCTGGCGCAGGACTCTGCAACGAAAGCGTGGTGCGCAAGATCGTCTCGGACGGTCCGGCACGGATTGCAGACTTGGAAAAAATGGGCGTCCAGTTCAATGTGCGTACCGATGGGGTTCAAGGGTACGACCTAGGACGTGAAGGCGGGCACTCACAACGACGTGTCTTGCATGCAGGGGACATTACGGGTCAGCGGGTGGAATCGGTTTTGGTGGAGCAAATTCTCAAACACCCTTCGATTCAGGTGATTGAACATGCGATGGTGATTGATTTGATCACAACGCGGTGGCTTCACAGACCAGAGGAGAATCGATGCGTAGGTGCGTATGTTCTGGATCAGGTGGCCGGAGAAATCTATGCTGTTCGCGCGCCGCACACGGTTTTGGCGACAGGTGGTTGCGGGAAGGTTTATCTCTACACGTGCAATCCTGATATTGCGACGGGTGACGGCGTGGCGCTGGCTTGGCGGGCTGGGGCGGCAGTTGAGAATATGGAGTTCATTCAGTTTCACCCGACCTGTCTATATCATCCGAAAGCCAAACGGTTTTTGATTAGTGAGGCGGTGCGTGGTGAAGGGGCTGACTTGGTCGATGCAGATGGCACACCCTTCATGAAACGCTATGACCCGCGTGGGGCGCTTGCACCTCGTGATGTGGTGGCTCGCGCGATTGATTCAGAGATCAAGCGAACGGGCGTGCCCTATTGTTGCCTCGACATACGCCATAAGAGTCGGGAGTATTTGCTGGAGCGATTCCCAAACATTTATGAGACGTGTCTCTCCTTTGGCATCGACATGGCTAAAGACCTGATTCCAATCGTGCCGTCTGCGCACTACTGTTGTGGCGGCATTCGTGCGGCAGTTGATGGGACGACGTCGCTGGCTGGACTTTATGCGGTGGGTGAAACGGCTTGCACCGGATTACATGGAGCGAATCGCTTGGCGAGTAATTCATTGCTAGAGGCGTTGGTGTGTGCGTATGAGGTCGCTGGCAATATCCGTGAACATCCTCAGAAAATACCGGATCCTTTGCGTATTCCCGATTGGCAATATGGCACAGCAGTTGCGAGCGACGAAGCCGTGATGGTGGCGCACAACTGGATGGAGGTGCGTACCTGTATGTGGGATTATGTTGGGATTGTCCGTACGGATAAGCGACTTGCCCGGGCGTTGCGACGGTTGCGTAACTTACGCAAAGAAATTCGGGAATATTATTTTGACTACTTGGTTACCGCTGATACGTTGGAGTTGCGTAATCTTGTGCTGGTTGGCGAATTGATTGTTCGGAGCGCGTTGCGTCGTAAAGAGAGTCGCGGACTACATTACACGCTGAATTACCCGGAAACCAAACGGTTAGCGCATGATACCATTTTGCCTGGACGTAGTGGATAGGGGTCTTTGTAGGATGCTGACGAGTGATTTTGATTATGATCTGCCGCAGGAACTCATTGCGCAGGAACCGCCTGAAGAACGTGGCAGTTCACGCATGATGGTGCTGCATGTCGGACGTAAAGAGATTGCCCATCGCAGAGTAACAGACCTGCCGGAGTATCTTTCCTCGCCTGATTTGCTCGTGCTTAACGACACACGGGTTTTCCCTGCTCGCCTATTAGGCCAGTGGGAAGATACCAACGGCGCGTTAGAACTGTTGCTGCTGGAACCGCTGCCAAATGCTGACGGACAGTGCGAGATGGCGCATGCCGATTGTTGGACGTGCCTAACAGGATCGGGGCGGCCTGTTCGGAGTGGACAACGCGCCTGTTTTGCAGAGGGCCATCTGATCGCGGAGATGGGTGCGCCGCAAGAAAATGGCATCTGGCAGGTTCGTTTTCAGGCAACAGAGCCGTTGCTGACTCTACTGGAACGCTATGGTCTGACGCCTGTTCCCCCTTATATTCATCGACAAGGGGATGCGCGTCAGGAACGTTTGGATCGTGATCGCTATCAGACCGTGTATGCGCGTGAAATTGGCGCTGTGGCAGCCCCCACGGCTGGATTGCATTTTAACGAAGCATTGTTGACGGCTTTAGCCGCTCGGGGTGTGGCGCATGCGACAGTCACGTTACATGTCGGGCCGGGAACCTTTAAGCCGGTTAAATGCGGTGTGGTTGAGTCGCACAGCATGGATGCAGAGCGATATACCCTGACTCAGAAAACGGCGGATGCGATCAACACCTGCCGCGCGCAAGGTGGACGCGTGGTGGCTGTTGGGAGCACCAGTGTGCGTACGCTGGAAAGTGTGGCTGCTGCGCATCAGGGACAGATTGTTGCGGATGCTGGTAGTAGCCGACTTTTTATCTATCCACCCTATTCGTTTCAGGCTACGGATGTGATGCTTACCAATTTTCATTTGCCCCGTTCAACGCTGATTATGATGGTTTCAGCGTTGGCGAGTCGTGAATTCATTCTGCATGCGTATCTCGAAGCGGTTCGAGAACGTTACCGTTTCTTTAGTTATGGCGACTGCATGTTGATTCTGCCCTAAAATTTTATAGTGGCGACTCATTTATCGGATCGATATAATGGAGACAAATGACCGAAAAAACATTGATTATCATCCCGACGTATGATGA
>CAZSUM010000266.1:0-4172 GCA_964610015.1 uncultured Lentisphaeraceae bacterium | reverse complement strand
GAAGCTGGCGTGTTTTGGCTCAAACGCGCATCCGAACAAGGGGATGAAACCGCCCAACTCGCGCTGGCACTGATGTATCGTAAAGGCTATGTGGTGGCCCAAAACGATTCTGAAAGCGTGCGCTGGTATCTAAAAGCCGCTGAGCGAGGAAATAAAGAGGCGCAAACTCAACTTGGAATTGCCTGTTACCGCGGAAAAGGGTTATCGCACTCGTTTGAGGAAGCATATAAATGGTTTCAACTAGCGGCGGCTCAGGGAGATCCGGCCGCAATGTCGAACCTCGGTGTCATGACTAGTCTTGGAGAAGCGTGCATTAAAGATGAATCTAAAGCGATCGCTTGGTTTCGCAAGGCCGCAGAGCTTGGCGATGATGACGGTCAAAGCAACTTGGGAGCTGCCTATTATACTGGCAACGGCGTCCCGAAGGATTATGCACAAGCACTTGAGTGGTTTCAAAAAGCAGCCAACAAGGGCAATGCCTTGGCCCAATTTCGTTTGGGATATATGTATGCCTTGGGGCATGGCGTACCGATAGATGAACCCCAAGCACGGATGTGGATTACCCAGGCAGCAGAACAAGAGTTTCCTCCCGCAGTCAAGTGGCTGAAAGAACAACCGGATGACACAGCGCCGTGACTCCCAGAGAAGGTTTAGCTTCAATCACCAACATCATCTATGTAGTCGGCCCCGCCCTACTCCTCCGTTGAGTACCGAGCACCTACTGCTCCACCATTTGTTGCTAGCGTTGTACCCGGACTACCTGGCTTCAGTCGGTAATCATGTTTTGCAACATCTATAAATTGAGGCTCAGCCAACAGTGACTTTTGATCCAACGCCAACTCATTCTGGTATTGATCAAACTCACTAGGCCAATAATATTTTTTTGACTGCCAACGCATGATGGGTTTCTCACCGAATCCATATAAATTATTGTGCAAAACCAACCCGTTGCGCCAATCATTCTCCATCCGTGTGTAGATCTCGGTAGTTTCCACAAAGATGTTGTTGCGAATAATAAAACCCTCTGTTTTCGAAGCGTTCTGATAAAACATGAGATGTGCGCCGTTGGGATCGGGTCGTTGGCTATGACTCCAGCAGAAACCTGCCGCCACACAAGTGTTATATTCAAAAACAATGTTCCGAGTCATTGCGGATGCAGGACGATTCCAGAACTCAAACGAGTATTCGGCATGCCAGATCACATTGTCCCGATAGGTGATGTTGATCTGATTTGAATCTTCACCGTTCCCTTGATTGGTGAGTGCGGCATCATAAATCTCCCAAATACGATTGCGCTCAACCAGATGATCCTGAGCCCCGTTCCAAAACTCAATTGCGTTTCCATAACGCACCGGTTCTCCGCTTGGTTTGAAAAACTGAAGCCCTCCCCCAATCCAGCAGAGATCGCAATTACGAATCGTTAGGTTTCGTGTATTCGCGCCGCCAAAGCCATGTGCCCCACCATACCGAACCATCAACCCATCATAGGTTATGTCGTGCTTGCCATTTTGATTGATAATATGCGATGTAAGCGCCAACTCCACACTTTTAAAGGCCTTGGCAGGATTGTCGGTAAACTTGACGAGTATGCGGTGTTTTTCCGTGTCATACCAGTAATCAAGTGGTTGCAAGAGATCTGCCTTCCGCCATTTCTTAACCCCCCAGGTCTCTCCATGATTGAGAATGAGAATGCCCACATCACAGGTGATTGGCGGATTTTTGCTCTCCTTGACCATCCACAAGCCAATGGGATCAAAGTCAAATGTTGTATCCTCAGGGATCAGACTGCCCAAATTGATATGCAGTTTGGCATCTGATAGTTTCTGCTGTTCATTTAAAAGGAGCTCAACGGTTTGCCACTCGGAACCAATCTCCTGTTTATTGAAGGTCCCTTGCCACGCACAGGAATAGGGCGCATGATTTAAGAGCGTTTCGATGCCATCAAGCTTGAATGGGTGTGTTGATCGGATGCGCATACGAAGCAGCATTGACGAGCCCACAGGCAAAAGCTGCGGTCCCCAAAGCTGAATATGATTGGGAGATTGCCCTGACGTTTGGCAGACCACTCGGTTAAACCAAGATCCCTGCTCCTGAGCTCGAAACACCCGTGCAGCAGCCCCAGATTCGACATGGATGTTCCATTTCGCATCCTGAAGATCCATGATCTGCTGCAAGCTCTCTGGTCTAACCGACTGGGTTGCCCAAACCCCTGGAGAAACCTCCTCCCAGTCTTTTACATGATTGCGTGATACAGCATTCTGAATAATTGGTTTTTCGCCATTCCCGTAGGCACTATAAACCACCCGCACACCATTACTTCCACTACAAGGATATAGTTGTCCTCGCCACAATCCTCCACGACGGAAGAGGAGCTGATCACCAGGGTTCAGTTTTTGATGATTGACGCGTCGCAGGCTTTGCCATGCTGTGTTCTCGGATGTGCCGCTGGCAGAATCGTCCCCACCCTCACTATCCACATAAAAGATTGCTGCTTGCGATCGCTCTCCCATGACAACGATGGCAAGCAAAGCTACACAGAGTAGGTGGGATTGAAGAGCTTGCATCAAAACACCCCCTTCTTCTAATGCGAGCAGAGCCCGCAACCCTCACCCCAGCCCTCTCCCAGAGGGTGAGGGAGAGAGCAACAACGTTTTGTTTATCGCTATTCCTCGGCCGTAAGGTACTCAAGCACGTCTCACGAACCCCCTCCAACCTGCTTCATGCTCTAACCGCATCGGCAAACATCGTAAAGGCTTTATCAGGCCCAGCGGCAAGTAGAACCTCTTCCCCTCGCGCATCCAGCGGCGGCAACGCACCGACAGAGGCAAAGAATGCATTGCGCTTCTTGAGGTCCTTGAACTCATGCTGTGCCCGTTCGCCGAGATAGGGTGCATTCGCGTAGCGTGCCAGCAACGACTGGCCGATCATAATATACATGCCCTGTGTGAAGACGGCTGCATAGTGGCGCAAAACTGGCCCCGCTAGGTCGTCCACAAACGGTAACCCGCCCTTGTTCATCTCAGTACCCACATTGATCGGCAGATGACGCTTCACACAGGCGTTGACCATCTGATCAAGTTTAGCGCGCTTGGCCTCGGCTTCTTCCTGTTTCTTGAGATTCCAGTTGCGATCCGGAATGATATTGAGCGCTGCACATCCCTTGGCTGTCATCAAATCCAGCAACCGATCACAATTAGCCTCTCCGTCGCTAGTCCCATCAAGCCACGCGATTGTGGGAATCGCACCGCAACTTAAAACCCAGCGAATAAAATCATCCGCCAGCGGAAATGTTTTTGCCGTTGGCTGGCTATATCCAATACCCCCACGTTTAGCCAACGCGTTACGCACCAAATCTTCAAGTTTAGGGATATCCGCATCAATCACAGCAAAGGCCGTCTCATTACACTTGAGTAACGGAGCCCAGAAAGCCGCACGTTCCGCAATATCAGGAAAGATCTTATCCGCCTGATTGCAATACGCGCGAACAATATGACGTTCCGTTGCAACATCCTTTGGGGTGAGCGGCAACACATCCCTGTCGTAATCAATCGCCACAGCAGGCAATGCTGTATTTACGCGATTGATCAATGCAAGGTTGCGACTCTGCGCGCCTTTGCGCAATTGTGCCAGCGTTTTGCTCTGCGCTGTTTCTGGGTTTGGCACACGAGCAAATCCGCACCCCATAATATATGTCACGCCGGGTTCCCCCGGCGAGCTGATATCCTTCTCGGAAAGTTCGGCCACATACGCGCGAGTCTCGAGATGCACCGTTGATCGCAACCCCAAAAGATGCCCCGCCTCTAAAAACTCATCCAACCCGTCGAGTACATCAAAGTCACACAGTCCAGCCGCAGAGAGTCCCTTCCTGCGACATTCATACGCCACGCGTGTTGGGGACCACCCCTCCGCATTATAGGAAAAGAAGGAGTGGCAATGCATATTGAAGTTGGAGCCGCTAACGGGAAAATGCGTCTCTGCTACCAAACGTTGCAATGCTTGCCGCCGCTTATTGGCATCAAAATCATTGAGCCTACACGTAAGAGCTTCTGCTGTCATCATCTGCGAGTCCTTTCCTGAATTATTAAATGCATGATATCAGTTATTGTGACCAAACGGAATCCCGAAGCACCAGCGAATGATTACATCCTTCATCCTTTTACAGAGAAAAACCC
>CAZSUM010000265.1:2140-4179 GCA_964610015.1 uncultured Lentisphaeraceae bacterium | reverse complement strand
CCACAATCCGACTGACTACATGGTAGCAGCCCACACCTTCAGCTTTCACCCGTGCATGTCGCATTTCTGGTCTCCTCTCTCTTATTCTTAATTTACATTATCAGGACTGGAGTTAAGTAACAATGCTTTTATCATCAAATTACCTGTCCCTTTATTTGAGAATGGGCTGTTATTTTTTTGTGGCATCGTTTTGTCAGCTTGTTTAAACTAAGAACATTAACAAAGGAGTACGTGCATGCTTGCCCGTGTCTTTTCAGGAGCCGTTTTTGGTGTAAATGCCTATTCAGTTGAAATTGAGGTTAATACAGGACGCGGTGATGCCCAATTTGTAATGGTCGGCTTGCCCGATGTGGCCGTACGTGAGAGTAAAGATCGCGTCTGGACGGCGATGAATAACTCGGGCTTCCGCCCAATTCTCGGACGTACCACCATTAATATGGCACCTGCTGATATTAAGAAAGAAGGACCGGTTTATGACCTCCCCATCGCAATTGGACTGCTGGCCGCCACCAACACAATTGATCTGCCTAATCTTGATCAATATGCCCTAATCGGTGAATTAGCGCTCAGCGGGGAGGTTCGCCGTATCCGCGGTGTGCTTCCGGTTACCCTCGAAATGCAACGCCAAGGTAAAACGGGAATCTTGGTACCAGCCGATAATGCGGAAGAGGCTGCCGTAGCCGAAGGCATCAATGTATTTCCCGTGCGTCACCTGAGAGAAGCCGTCGATTTTCTGAGCGGCACCCTGAAAATCGAGCCCTTCCGAGTCAACCTCTCAGAACTCATCCAGCGCGAACATCGACAGAGCGAAGACTTCGCTGATGTCAAAGGTCAGGAAACCGCCAAACGTGCCATCGAAGTGGCTGTCAGCGGGGGGCACAATATTCTGATGATCGGCTCGCCAGGCGCTGGCAAAACCATGCTCGCTCGCCGCATTCCTTCGATCCTTCCTGAAATGTCCCTGCAGGAAGCACTCGAAGCCACCCGTATCCACAGTGTTGCAGGTATGATGAAAAGTCATCAGGCTCTGATTCTGCATCGCCCCTTTCGTACCCCCCACCATACCATCTCTGACGCCGGACTGCTTGGAGGTGGGACCCATCCGCTCCCCGGAGAGGTCAGCCTCGCGCACCGCGGCGTGCTCTTTCTTGACGAGTTACCGGAGTTTCATCGCAATGTCCTCGAGGTGTTACGCCAACCACTCGAAGATGGTCATGTCACCATCTCACGTGCAACGGCTACCATCGATTTTCCCTCAACGTTTATGCTTGTCGCTGCTATGAACCCATGCCCTTGCGGCTATGCGGGTGACCCCAAACGTGAGTGCCGCTGTAGCTCTCAGAAGATCCAAGCCTACCGTAACAAGATCTCGGGTCCCTTGCTGGACCGCATCGATATCCACATTGAGGTGCCGCCTGTTCGATATCAAGACCTCAGCGGAACCGCTCGTGGAGATAAGTCAGAATGTATCCGCGAGCGCGTTGCTGTTTGCCGCGCACGTCAGCAGACACGTTTTAAAAATCTGACTCGCATCACCTGTAATGCCGCTATGGGTGCTCGCGAAGTTCAAACCTTCTGTCCGCTCGATGATGAAGCCAAGGATCTCCTCAAGATGGCGATGACTGAGCTGAACTTTAGCGCACGCGCTTACGACCGAATCGTGAAAGTTGCACGAACAATCGCGGACATGGACGATGTTGAAATCATTGACTCCACACACATCTCTGAAGCCATTCAATATCGCTCGCTTGACCGCATGATGTGGGTTTAATATCCACGTTTCTACCACCAGAAAAACCTTTGCCACTATGCCCCACCTCCCCCACTATTACGCTGATCTGCACATTCACTCGCACTACTCACGTGCAACCAGTCCAACCTGTACCCCAGAAGGCCTCTATCACTGGGCGCAACTCAAAGGCATCGGAGTCTGCGGGACAGGCGACTGCACCCACCCGGGCTGGCTGGCTGAACTTCAAAACAAACTGGAAGCGGATGATTCAGGACTCTATACCCTCAAACCAGACCTCCGCCACACG
>CAZSUM010000265.1:0-2130 GCA_964610015.1 uncultured Lentisphaeraceae bacterium | reverse complement strand
TCTTGCCAAGCTCCTGTTCGTTTTCTGTTAACGGCTGAAATCAGTAGTATTTACAAGCGTGATGGTGCCTGCCGCAAAGTCCATAGCATCCTTCTGCTTCCTTCGTTTGAAGCGGCTGTTAAATTGAATATCCGTCTCGCACAAATCGGTAATATTCTCTCAGATGGACGCCCCATTTTGGGGCTTGACCCTCGCAACCTGCTTGAATTGCTTCTGGAGATTGATCCCCGTGCCGCCTTGGTTCCTGCCCATATTTGGACCCCTTGGTTCTCAATGCTCGGCGCAAAATCCGGATTTAATTCGCTGGACGCCTGCTTTGGCGACCTTGCGCCCCATATTTTCGCAGTTGAAACCGGGCTCTCCTCGGATGCCCCCATGAACCACCGCATCACCTGCCTTAACAACCTAGCGCTGATCTCAAACTCAGACCTCCACTCACCCGCCAATCTCGGGCGTAATGCCAACATCTTCTTTGGTGAACCCGCTTATGACAACATCCTTAACGGCTTACGCCACAAAGACCCAACACTCTTCGGCGGCACCGTGGATCTTTTCCCTGAAGCAGGCAAATACTTTCTCGATGGTCACCGGACCTGTCGCGTACGCCTAACTCCCGAAGAGAGTATCGCCCACAACAATCTCTGTCCTGCTTGCGGCAAACCTGTCACCATCGGCGTTCTCCACCGAGTGGTTGATCTCGAGCGAACACAGCCGATGCCCTCTGCCCCCGTAACGCCACCTGTCCGTCTGCCCTTTCGCTATCTTATTCCATTACCCGACCTGCTTTCACAACAGATCGGGTGCGCACCTACTTCAAAAAAAGTAAAAACCGCCTATCATAATCTACTCTCGCAGGCTGGCCCTGAATTGCCCCTGTTGCTCAATAGCGAGATCCCCGCACTCAATCGTCTTGGCACTATCGGTCGGATGATCGAAAAGGTCCGCGCGGGTGAGGTCTGCCGCGAAGGAGGTTACGACGGAGAATATGGGGTTGTCCGAGTCTTATGAATGTCCTCCTCCATACGTGTTGCGCACCGTGTGCAACCCACTGCATCTTAGCATTGCAAGAACAGGGCCATGCCGTAACGCTGTTCTTCTCCAATGCCAATATTGCTCCAACAGATGAATTTCATCGTCGCCTAGAAGCAGTTGAACACCTCGCCACACAACTGGCGGTCCCACTACTCGTCGATCCGCCTGATCACACCGATTGGTTGAAACAGGTTGCGGACGGCTTTGAACATGAACCAGAAAAAGGTGCGCGCTGTGCCCGCTGTTTTCAGTACAGTCTCAGCCGAACGTTGACCACGTTGCGTCAGCAAGCCTTTGAGCGCTTTACCTCCACGCTTACAGTCAGCCCGCATAAACAAAGCGCAACGCTGTTCGAGATCGGCCATGCTCTCGATAAGCATCTTTTTCTCCCCATTGACTTCAAGAAGCACAATGGATTCAAAAAGAGTCTGGAACTTTCAGCACGCTTTGGCCTCTACCGACAGACCTATTGCGGCTGTGAGTTTAGTCGACGTCAGGAACCATCACCGCTCTCTACGTGAAGTTAAAAAAAGACCCGAACCCCTCTTGACTGTATTTCGGCAATGTAGTAATGTTATACCGAATTAACGAAAGAGAAGCTTGCATGTTCGGACTCCTAAATATCTCGGAAGCCATGTCGATCGCGCTACATACCTGCGCGTGCTTGGCAAGTAGCGATAAGCCTTATAGCTCCACACGTTTAATCGCCAATCGTCTTGGTTTTTCTTCACACCACTCCGCCAAGGTCGTACAGCAACTGGTCCATGCGGGTTTGCTTGAAACCAATCGTGGGCCTTCAGGCGGCATCCGTCTCGCCCGTTCCCCTGAGAAGATCACCCTTTTTGAGATTTATGTTGCAGCTGGTGGCCAGCCAACCGTTACCGGCTGTCTGCTGAAACGGGATATCTGTGCGGGAAATGATTGCATGCTGGGCAAACTGATAAGCAAAGAAAACGCCAAGCTTATCAACCTGCTCAAACAGACCTCATTGTCAAATGTTGTAGACTCTGTCTCGCAAACTTTAAGAAATAAGATGGGAGACAACGTCCCCTCTGTTACAGCGAAACAACGCGGCGCTAAAAGCAAAATCCAATAGAA
>CAZSUM010000264.1:0-4187 GCA_964610015.1 uncultured Lentisphaeraceae bacterium | reverse complement strand
CCCTCTCCCAAAGAGCGAGGGTGAGGGAGATGGCAACAACGTGTTTTTTATCGCTGTTCGTCGGCCGTAAGGCACTCATCTTGTATCCCAAGTCTGTGGCGGACCTCGGCAATACGCTGTGTTTCATAGTCGGTTGCACAGTCGGGGTCAGTCGTGTCGGTTAGCACACGCCCATGTTCAAGAATGATGAAGCGCGTGGCGATGCGTTGGGCAAAGTGAATGTCGTGTGTGGCGATTAGCATGGCGGCCGTTTGCTCGCGGAGTAACCAGACCAGACTCTCTTTGCCCACGGGGTCAAGCGATGCAGAGGGTTCATCCAGTAGTAACAGGGGCGGTTGTGCAATCAGTGCGCCAGCGAGGGCCACACGTTGACGCTGTCCCTGTGACAGGGTATAGGGAGAGAGCGGCACGCTGGCGTCAATTCCCAACCGAAGGAGTGTTTCAGCGGCTTGGGCTTGCGCGATGGCGCGTTTGATGCCGCGTCGTTCGAGCGTAAAGGCGACATCATTCAGCACATCAGGGAAGAGCAGTTGATCATCGGGAGTACTGAAGAGAAACCCAATCTTATTGCGAATGGACTGGGTCTGCGCTGGGGTCAGACATTCTCCTGCCACAATGAGGCTCCCGCTAAAAGGCAGCAGGCCCGCGATTGTAGCGAGGAGCGTGGTTTTGCCAGAGCCGTTCAGTCCTAGGAGTGCCACGCGTTCGCTGGGCATGAGTTCCAAGGTAACGTCCTTTAACGCGTCTTCTTGTTTTTCTCGATAATGTACGGAGAGGTGTTGCACAGAGAGTGTCGCGGGGGTCATACGCGTGCGCTCCCGTTTATGATGGACAGAAGAATTAGAAGCGCTGTCACAAGGGCTGCAACAGCCAGATCGCCTCGGTTCCACGCCGTTTGCCGAGTTGCAACATGCGAATCAGGGAATCCACGAATCCGCATGGCATCGCTGACTCGTTCAGCGCGTAGACTCAGCCGTAACAGCCAGATCACCGGCAGTGCTTTCAGACAGGAGAGCCGTATCATAAGGCGACTGGTCGGAACGCCTCGAACGCGGAGGGCTGTGACAAGGCGATGGGATTCATGGGCCTGCAGGATGCTTTGGTTGATGAGTTGTAAAAGCAGGACTTTGCACGTGTGCGGAAACGGAAGATCTGAAATAGCCGCGTTTATCTCGCTTGGCGAAATGGCGGAACAGGTAGCGATACAGACAAAAAGCGTTGCGCTACAGCGCAGGATGAGGTGTAGCGGTTGACGGAAGGCTTCTGTGTAAGTCTGTGTGTACATGTTCGGCAGAACGAATAAAAGCAGCGGTAGAAAGAGAAGGAGAGCCAAGCGACTGGTAGCCAAACAGACACGGTACGGTGTTCCGCACCAGAGAAGCCATGCACACACGAATAGAAGAAAAGGAATGAGATCACCTGTGCGCTGTAGGGGGAGTGTGGCACAGATCACAACCATGATCAGACCGCAAAAAAGGCGAGTTGCTGGGTGCCTTCGTCGGGCGGGTCCTTTGCCTGAACCGGAAAATTGGAGCAAGGAGGTCACAAAATGTTTTTCTCTTTACGTGCGGTTAGCAAATAGCGCTGGTGATCCTCGCAGGCTTCTAAGACCGTGAATCCAGCGCTTTGAAACAGCTCGCTGACTTTTTGAACGGGAGGAAGTCGATCATTTTGAACACTTGGATGGACTTGGGAATGAATGTGGTTCACCTGATGACGCGAGATTAAATGGAGCAGATGTGCTTTGCCTCCAGGACGTAGAATTCTATAACACTCGTTGGCAACAGCGATTGGCGACTCAAAGTGCGGCCAAGCCGAAAAGCAGATCAGTCGGTCATACGAATGATCGGCAACCGGTACCGTTTCAGCTGAGGTCTGTAGCCATGTGACGCGGGAATCTTGGATCTTCTGACGCGCAACCGAAAGCATGCCGGGTGAGATATCGATGGCTGTGACTCTGCCAGATGGAGAAAGCCATGTTAGAAGCGCATCCGTCAGATTACCGGTACCGCACCCGATATCAAGAATGGTTTCATCACGTTGGATGTTACAGGTTGTAAAGAAATCGTGCAGGGCATGAGCAAGGACCGGGAGGTCTTGTTGCTTGTCCCAAGAACGGGCGAGTGTGTCGAAAAAAGGGATGCGGGAATCTACAGGCATAGATGATGAGTTCATATCAGAGGGGCATGTGTTTGTGTTGAATGGCGAGTCGCATCAGTTGTGGAATGACGGCCATCATGAGTAGAATACCGGGCCATCCGCTTAGGAGTGAAAACCCAGCGACCAGAGTTGGGGATAACACGAGGACATGGGCTGCGACGAGCATCAGTCCTAGGTTGATCAGACGCCCAATAATCAGGACAACTGCTAGAACGACCCAGAGGGGTAAGCGAGGCAGACGCGTTCGTAATAGGCCCGCCAGCAGCGCCATGATCGCCAGCTCAATCGCCATGACAGGCGCGATGGGGGGCATCAAAGGCGGCATGCCTGTCATGGCTCCCGAGAGCAGGGGAACGCTCAATGCCGTTAGCGCTGCAGCCGGAGGGCGTACAAAAAAGGCGAGTGCCATGAGGGGCAGATACATGGGCATAAAGATGTGACCTAGGTGTAAGAGATGAAACACCACGGGCAACCAAAATGCGGCAGCGCCAAACACGCTGCAATAGGCCAATTCACGGGGAGACACGTGTCCGCTCCTTTTAAAAATGAAGTTTTGCGCCAGTGTACCACATCATTCCTGGCATCGGGTAGCCAGGGAAGTACTCGTAAGGCTGGTTGGTTAGGTTCTCAAGCGTAGTATAGAGCTCGCCATCTAGAGAGGTAAATGAGCGCAGGTCAAGAGAGAGACGCAGGTTCACCACCAGAAAGGCCTCTATTTTCTCGAGGTCCGGGTCGATGGTGCGCATGCTGTAGGCGTTTTGTGTAGCGACATACTCGGTGTCAAGATCACCGCGCAGGTAACGGGATATCTGATACGAGCCGCCGGCGCTTGCTGTGATGTCAGGCATGCGAGAAACCGGATGATCGTGCGGGTTTGTATAGGTGCCACCTAGGAAGAGCGAGAGGTCTTTTTGGGGATAGAGGTGAAGGGAGAGTTCAGCACCATCGGCAACCAGTGACCCTGTATTGAGGTACCCTGAAGTTGTCATATCCATTCGGTTTTCAACACGTGTCTGAAAGAGTGAGGCATGTAGAGCTGTGCTGTCACTGAGATCCGCATGGATGCCAGTTTCAGTTGTGTCGAGTGTTTCAGGCTCTAGATCGCGCCATGTATTGGGAGAGGTTCCCCGTACATAAATGCCGGGATAGTGGGTGGCACGTGCGTGAGAGAGAAAGAATTGGAGGCCCTCACGTGCTAGCGTCAGAGCCCCGCAGGGGGCAACCGCATTACCGAAGGTATCGCTTAGGGTATAGCGGGCACCAGCCGAGGGGATAAGGTGCCATGTGTCATTGAGATTCAACGTGTAGCGGGCACCGACATAGGGGGCTGTGGTGAAGAATCTTCCTTGATAACCCCAGACTTCGCGTAGATCCTTTTCGCGGATATTTCGTGTCTGTCCTCCCTCTGACCAAGTGTCGAGTGCTGCAGTCAGCGTCAGGTCGCTGAGTACAAGATCGTAAGAGGAGCGAAACCCGTAGTTGTTCCAATCTGTGTTGGACCAGCCCGGGGGTGAAAGAGCAACCCCGTCAGTGAGATGATCCTTGTGCCAGTTGATCTGGCCGTCTTCAAAATAAATCAGCGCATATCCTTTAAGCCGGTCATGGGCGCTGTCCAAACGCAAGGCGTGGGTGTCGGTATGCGTGTTAAAGCAATCTCGTCGCGGGGTCGTGTCCTGCTCTTCGCCTGGGTCATGAACCCAGTTGTCACTTGTGAAAAAGAGATACGAGAGATGATCCTGTGGCGAGAGCTGCCATCCTGCGCGACTGAACAGACTCCGTAAGTCTGCTTCGCTGTGAGCACGTGTGCCTTCGGAGTATTTATACGAAGCGCCGACATAGTAGTCGAACAGGTCTATGCGGCCCCCTGCGCTAGCCGCAGCGAGTAACGTGTTAAAGCGACCATAAGCCACTTGTAATTCCTCTTCGTGCCCTTGGTCAATACGTTGGCGTAAGGAGACATCAATGGCTCCGAAGCTGTCGGGGTAATTCTGAGGTTGTGGGTTTTTAGCAACTGAGATGTTTTCAGC
>CAZSUM010000263.1:0-4189 GCA_964610015.1 uncultured Lentisphaeraceae bacterium | reverse complement strand
GGCAAGGCGACACGTCCGAGTTCATTGCGGCCCAGATCAACCAGCATCAAGTGTTCAGCGCGTTCTTTTTCGTCTTGTAGCAGGGCATCCGCATGCTTGCGGTCTTCCTGTTCCGTTGCGCCACGGGGCCGTGTTCCGGCGATAGGACGTAGACACGCGGTGCGGTTGTCAAGGCGGATCATGGTCTCAGGAGAGGAGCCGATCAAGGTACACTCCCGTGACTTCAGGAAGAAGAGATAGGGAGAGGGGTTCACATACCGTTGTGCGCGGTAGAGAGCGAGCAGGTCTTCTGGTGCGGGACCGACAAAGCTTTGCGAGATCACGCACTGGATGATATCACCCTCAAAAATGTGTTTTTTAACCTCCGTGACCATGTGTTTGAAGGCTTCTGGGGTATCGACGGCTTCAGGCATCTTAAGCTCGTGACGTTGCGGATGCATCGTGATATCCGCAGGTTGTGCGAGTATCGCCAGAATCTCGTCAACGCGCTGAACCGCATGGTGGTAAAGGGTTTCGGCGTCACCATCCTCTTTAAAGGCGAGTGCGACCACATCTAGGGTGTGTGTGACGTTGTCAAAGACCAGCAAAGTATCAGGGATAAAAAGTTCAGCAATCGCACGTTCTGGGGGCAGATTATTTGGTACGCGCGATTCAAAGAAGTGTACCATTTCGTAGGCAAAATAGCCGACCAGTCCACCGCAGAAGCGTGGCAGACCTGGCAATTCTGCCAGTTGATAGGGGGCCATCAGACGTCGCAACACAGCCAAGGGGTCTTGCAGATGGGGGATGCGATTTTCGGTGATTCCTTGGCGATAGACCACGTCGTTGCCATAAATGGTGATGTTGGCGCGTGCGGTAATTCCGATGAAACTGTACCGTCCCCAGCGCTCGCCACCTTCAGCGCTTTCAAATAAGAAGACATTGGGATTACGATGTGCAAAGCGCGAGAGCACGGAGACCGGCGTTTCAGCGTCTGCCAGAATCTTACAACCAACAGGAATAACCGTGGCTGTTTGTAGCAACGTGGTGAAGGTGTCCTGAGACGGAAATGTTTCGAGTAGCATGGCTGGCTCCTGAAAAAGAATTATCGGTGGGAGGGACTATTAACCAGAGCGGAGATGAGGTGATCGAACTGGCTGATGGGAGTTTGCCTGTAAAAAAAGACGAACTTTTTCTGTGACGTATCCGCCATCAATTTCTTGGATGCGCTACGACGGTTGTCACGTGTTTTCTCGGTATGATCTAAGTTGTTCATTATCACGACCTTTTCGTTGTTGCTCATCGAATCTCTGCTAACGGGTGTTACTATACATAGAAACAACACTGGGTGTCAACAGTGAAAATAGTGTCGGCGTATTTTCGAAGGCAATAAGGGGGCAAGGTGTGGGGTTATGGGTGGTATTTGGCGAGCAGATCGTGCACCTGAATCTTTCGGGAGAGCGGAATAATCCAATCCGCATAAAGGCGGGAAATTTTCTCCGGCAACTCCGCGGTGTGGTTTTGACGTATGCGACTCATCTCAAGAATTCGTCCAATGACCTCTGCTTCGACGGCATGATTCGTAATGGCCGTTTCCAGCTGAATCGGGTCGCGTTTTTCAAGGGGTAGGCGGAGCGGTTCGGGAATCTCTTCGCGTTTAAGGGCTGCCACATGGACTGAAAGGTTGAGGCGTTGAACCAACGCATTCAGGCAACTGGCATCTGCGGCGATACACTTGCGGCGGTCGGGATCTGTGCCTGCTGAGCAGAGAATCGGGAGGAGGGTCTTGACATACAAGGGGCGCAGAAGCAGGCCACGCCCAGCGATCGTGGGGGAGCTTCCAAAGCGCGTGGCCGTGTCGGCGACGGGCAGGGGGTCGTTATGCTCATTGTAGAGATCATCGTTGACTCGAAAGAGGGCACGACCACAAAAGGCGTTTACCAGGGTTTCATCCAAGGAGGCAATAATGGTACGCAACTGCTGAAGTTTATTCATGTGAAAACCTTATGAAACAGGATAAATGCCGATTTTACGGCCGGATTCTGAGAGCGCGAGAACTAAGCGCCAAGCGGCTTCTGCTGCAGACGAGTGCCAGTTGGTGATGGCTTCAATAAAGAAGCCGTATTCCCATGGACGTCCCGGCAAGGGACGGCTTTGAATAAAGGTGAGGTTGACGCCTGCGGCATCGAAGGGGGCCAACGCGTGAAGCAGAGCGCCTGGGCGATTGCCAATGACGAGATGGATGAGTGAACGGGTTTCACTGGCACGTGAGATCGGTTTAGGTGGGCGACGGCTGGCGGATACCACAAAGAACCGAGTGGTGTTTTCATTGCTATCTTGCAGGTCACGGCGCAACACACGGAGTCCGTAGCAGTGGGCAGCTGCCTCTGAGGCCAAGGCGGCACTTTGCGGTTCCTGTGCAGCACGACGCGCAGCAGAGGCCGTGCTAGATTCCGGCAAGCGTTCAGCATAGGGCAGCAGTTTGTCGAGTGTTGCACGGCATTGACCCAAGGCTTGTGGGTGACTGTAGATTCGCTGAACATTGCGTAACTGGCGAAGGGTCGGTTTTGTGAGTAGGTGGTGCCGAACCGCAATTGAAAAGCTGTCAATGATGGTCGCCTCTGGATGCGCCACAAGTTGATCGAGCGTCTGCGTGACCGGGCCTTCGCTCGAGTTCTCGACCGGGACAATGCCCAGAGGTCGTTTTCGACTTGTGGGCGCAGAGAGTCGCTCAAACACATCGAAGTGTGAGAGACAAGGGATCAGCTTCGCGTTGTCACCGAAATGCAATCGCGCAGCTTCCTGTGAGTGGGTTCCTTGCGGTCCAAGATAAAGAATCGTAGGCATACTCATGGTACGTTATAGGGTGTTGTGTTACGTGTTATGACTGAGGGGCTCGTGACGGAGCTTGCGTGCCAGTTCGATCCAAGGCGCCAGGTCACTCAACAGCTCGCCGAATGACGAAGAGGTGATCTGCTGGGTGGCATCGCTATAGGCATTAACTGGATCTGGGTGGGCCTCAATAATCAGTCCGTCCGCACCAGCAGCCAGTCCCGCACGTGCAAGCGCAGGAACCAGACTGCATGTGCCCGCAGCGTGGCTGGGATCGACCATCACCGGCAGGTGGGCCAGTTGACGGGCCACAGCGACAGCACCGATATCGAGCAGGTTACGTGTGGCTTTGTCGAATGAGCGCAAGCCGCGTTCACAGAGCACAACCTGTGAGCAACCGTTGACGACGAGGTATTCTGCTGCCGTGAGCCACTCTTCAATGGTGCTGGCCATTCCGCGCTTCAGTAACACGGGTTTGCCAGCATGAGCGAGATGTTCCAATAGATCGTAGTTCTGTGCGTTACGAGCGCCGATCTGAAACATGTCGGTGACATCACGCAAAATTTCGATTTGGGCGGGCCCCGGGACTTCGGAGATCATCGCCACATCAAATTCAGATTTAATATCACGCATAATCTTGACGCCATCAAGCTTGAGGCCTTGAAAATCATACGGTGATGTTCGTGGTTTGAACGGCATGGCGCGGATAATCTTGATGCCACACTGTTTCAGATCCTTGACAGCGGTGCGGAATTGATCGTAGCTTTCAATGGCACAGGGACCTGCAATCACTTCGATATTTCCTCCGCCGATCAGGGTGCCGTTGACATTGACCACGGAATCTGAAGGGTGGTATTCACGTGAGACAAGTTTGAACTTTTTCTGCACGGGAAAAACCGATTCAACAGCGGGCAGGTTGTTGAGCACTTCCAGCGAACGGTTGCTGAGTTCATCGCCGATACAGGCAATCACAGTCTGCTCAACGCCTCGAATAATACGGGGTTGGTAGCGCAACGTGCAGACTAAATCGCTGACAGAGGCAATGTCGGTTTCTGTCGCGTGACGTTTAAGAACGATGATCATGGGGAGCTCTTTTCTTGGGTTGTTTATGGAGGAGGGTAAAAAAGAAAAACCGCGTATCCGTTGCCGGACACGCGGTTTGTAAAGTCTGTTCCCGTTTACCAAAAGCTTACAGGGTCGACCCGAACCGTGTGTCCGGCAACCTAAAGTAGCTAAAGTATACGTATGTGAGTTTGCTAATCATGTGGAACGAGGTGTATTTAAACGGTTCCCGGCAGAGGTGTCAAGGGGGCAGATTAAAAAATACGCACACAAACAGGAGGCGTATCACCCTGCGGGGCAAGCGCGTCATTAATGA